>NZ_JBIWDH010000007.1:0-48865 GCF_044761885.1 Lysinibacillus sp. NPDC097231
ACCTAAAAAAGATGACACCTGCACAATACAGACATCATCTTCTTCAAGTTGCCTAGAGCTTTTTTTAAAATGTCCTTTACAAAGGGTACACTTTACATATGTATAGAGATCTTTAATATAAAAGTGAAACTCATTGTTTATTAGTCTTCACCAATCGGGCTTTTTACGGGCAGTTACAGCGAGATAAATGAATTATAGTAAATTTTCAACGATGCTTTTCACTGTGCCTGTCTGGTTCACTAAATAGCTATTTTCGCCCATCCACATTGATAAATATTCTGCATTACCTTGTTTTGCACTTTCTTTACGAATAGTTGACGTTAAATCATTTTGCAATGGATATGGCGCTACAACTGCATCCTTCATACGTTCCGTAAAATCATTCACTAAGCTTCTTGCTGGTTTACCAGAAAAAGCACTAGTTATGGTCGTCTGCTGTGTTTTTGATTGGAGCACGGCATTTTTATAGAGTGGAGAAATTTCACACTCATCGGCCACAAGTAGAGCTGTACCAATTTGAACTGCCTGTGCACCCATTGCTAATAATTTTCCGACGACCTCTTTCGTTACAATACCTCCTGCCGCGATTATTGGAATAGAGATTTGTCCTACTACTTGCTGAAGTAAATCATGCAAATCGATTAATTGCATTGGTTCAGTAAAGGAGCCACGATGACCACCAGCCTCACCGCCCTGAAGAACAACTGCATGCATTCCAGCTTGTTCTACACGCTTTGCTTCTTCTAATGTAGTAGCTGTACCAATAACATAAACATCGTTATCCTTTAAGCGACGAATGACATCTGCTGAAGGAATGCCAAATGTAAAGGAACAAATAGCTACTTTTTCATCGAGAACTGCTTGTACTTGTCCTTCAAAGACTTCCTTGGACATGACACTTTGTACAGGTGAAAGTCCAAGCTCGTCGTAAAATGGTTGTAACGCCATTCGAGCCTTCTGAAGAACATCGATATCAATACGTGGCTCTTCCTGTACAAATAAATTTACTGCGAAAGGTTTTTTTGTTAGCTTTTTTACTTCCTGAATAAAGCTTTTCGTTTGTTCCCCATCTAAATAACCCGCTCCAATTGAGCCCAAAATACCTACCTCTGCACAGGCAGCGACAAATTTTGGCGATGTTACACCAGCCATTGGTGCTTGAATAATTGGGTATGGTATCTTAAATGTTGTTTCTAACATAGCATTCACTCCTTACTTTTATTGTAAACATTTCTTCCATATATGACTATCTATCGGATGATAGAATCCAATGTTACACCTGTAAATAATTCCACTTATCCTCTATCTTTTGTCACAAAGTTCGATACTTTTCGCTTCATATGTATAAGAAAAAAATAAAAACCTACTCTTTTATTTAGAAAAGAGTAGGTTGCATGTTTCAATTCATTACGCGCGAGAAACGTAAGAACTTTCTTCTGTATTGATTACTAACTTATCACCTTGGTTTACGAAGAATGGCACTTGTACAATAAGTCCTGTTTCAAGCGTAGCAGGTTTTGTACCACCAGAAGCTGTATCACCTTTGATACCAGGTTCTGTTTCTGTTACTTCTAGCACAACAGTATTTGGTAATTCAACACCTAACATTTCACCTTGGTATGATTGAATATGAACTTCCATGTTTTCTTTTAGGAATTTTAATTCATATTCAATCGCAGCTGAAGCTAGTTCAGTTTGCTCATATGATTCTAAGTCCATGAACACATGCTCGTCACCTTGTGCATAAAGGTATTGCATTTTACGGTTATCAATTTGTGCTTTCTCAACTTTCTCACCAGCACGGAATGTTTTTTCATTCACAGAACCGTTACGAAGGTTACGTAATTTAGAACGTACGAACGCAGCACCTTTACCTGGTTTAACGTGTTGGAAATCTAACACGCGATATAATTGGCCATCAACAATAATTGTTAGACCTGTACGGAAATCATTTACTGAAATCATTTGTGTTCCTCCATAGTTTATAAAATAATGAGTTTTTTTGATGAATGCGTTAGCAGTTCATTACCCGTCTCTGTGATTAAGATATCGTCCTCGATTCGTACACCACCGATTCCTGGTAAATAAACTCCTGGTTCAATCGTTACGGCCATCCCTGGCTCTAACACCGTTTCTGAACGCATCGATAAGCCAGGACCTTCATGTACTTCAAGACCAATTCCATGTCCTAATGAATGACCAAATGCCTCGCCATAGCCTTTTTCTTTTAAATAGTCACGCGCAATCGCATCTGCTTGAATTCCTGTTAATCCAGGGCCAACCTTTTCAAGTGCTAAAAGCTGAGAAGCAAGTACGGTATTGTACATATCTACTAATTTTTCAGATGGTTCGCCAACTGCCACAGTACGTGTAATATCCGAAATATAGCCATTGTATAATGCTCCAAAGTCTAATGTGACAAAGTCGCCCTTTTCAATCACTTTATTCGTTGCTACGCCATGTGGTAATGCTGAGCGTAGACCAGACGCAACAATTGTATCAAATGAGGACTGGGTTGCTCCTTGTTTACGCATGAAAAATTCTAATTCATTCGAAACTTCAAGCTCTGTTTTACCTGGCTTGATGAAGTCTAAAATATGTGAAAATGCGTGATCAGCAATTTCACACGCAACCTTAATAATATTAATCTCTTGTTCCGTCTTAATCAAGCGAATTTTTTCAATTAGCCCAGAAATCGGCACTAAATCAGCTTGAATCTTACTTTTATACAGTTCATATGTGCCATAGCTGACAGTATCTTTCTCAAAACCCAATAACTTGATACCCATGTTGCTTACTTGCGTCGCAATTTCTTCAATGATTGTTGCCTCATGCTGTACAATCCGGAAGTCCTGTACTTGCGCAGCTGCTTGCTCCGTATAACGGAAATCTGTGATAAACACAGCATCATTTTGAGACACAATCGCTACGCCTGCCGTCCCTGTAAAACCAGTCATATAACGACGGTTGTACCCGTTAGTAATTAAAATACCATCGATGTTTTGTTCTTGAAGTGTCTTACGTAGCTTTTGTAATTTCAACATAATCAATTCTCCCTCTCAATAAATGTCCGTAGTGCCAGTTCATAGCCTTTCGTACCTAGTCCACAGATTTGACCAAGGCATGCTGGAGCAAGATAGGAATGATGACGGAAAGCCTCTCGTTTGTGGATATTTGAAATATGTACTTCTATAACCGGCACAGAGATTCCCGCAATTGCGTCATGTAACGCTATGCTTGTATGGGTATATGCTCCGGGATTAAAGATAATTCCATCATACTTTTCGTCTTCTGCCTCATGCACCCAATCAATAAGTACCCCTTCATGATTAGATTGACGAAACTCGACAGTAGCACCTAAAGACGCCGCAAGATTCTGAACATTTTTTTTCACATCTTCTAATGTTTCATGTCCATAAATATGCGGCTCCCGTTTACCTAGTCGATTTAAATTAGGTCCATTCAAACATAATAACTTCACGCATATTCGCCTCTTTCTATGTACTTGCCATTTATTTTATCATACCCGAAGCATACGGCAACTAATTTCCTTTTTGTGCAGTATGCTCTTTCTGATGAAAATTCGCTGTCTCAAGCAAGAAACGTAATAGACAAATGACAATAACCATGAAAGGAATCGATAGTTTTTTAAAGGAAGAAAGCTGCAAAGGCAAATCAAGAACAATCCATTCTAGGCTGATTGTCAAAAAAAGGCCAAGCAAAAAAGAAGATAGGATAGCTGGGATAATATAGACATATCTCAACGTAATAAATAATAAAAATCCAATGATAAATAAAACTAGGATCAGGAAGCTCCACTGAAATAATTTTGAGCTACCTTCAAATATATCCCACTTTTTATAAAAACCTATTGGATTCCATTTAATGAGATGAAAGTAACGTAGTCCTTTTAAACACAATGCTAAAACAAGTGCACTGACAATCGATGTTATACTAGCTATCTTCAAGAAAATACCCCCAATTCGTACCACTGATCTATCTTCAGCGCGTTAATCATTTCCTAAATTGTACGATTAGTGTAGCCATATAGAAATTTTACTATGCGTAACCCTAGAGGTTTTTCTCTAAATTTAGTACAATGGTACAGTTGAAATATATAAAGAGAGTGGTGTTAGCTTTGAGCAATTCACCTGTTTACGGGGGACAAGCACAGTTAGAGGGTGTGATGTTCGGAGGAAAGGAACATACGATTACAGCCATTCGCCGTAACGATGATTCCATTGATTATTATCATTTTAAAAAAGTTCAAAACCCTATTTTACAAAAACTTAAAAAAGTTCCATTTTTACGTGGCGTAATAGCGCTGATTGAATCCGCTGGTTTAGGCTCTCGTCATATGCAATTTTCGGGAGATCGTTATGACGTCACACCTGGTGAAGAAGAGGAACAAAAAGAGGAAGGCTCAAAGCTTCAAATGATTTTAGGGGTTGCTGTTGTAGGTATCCTGTCCTTTTTATTTGGTAAATTCGCCTTTACATTAATTCCGGTATTTATTGCGGATTTTTTCTCTAGATGGATAGAGGGTAAAGCTGGCCAAATTCTACTTGAAAGTGGCATTAAGTTACTTTTACTTCTAACCTATTTATATTTTATTTCTTTAACACCTCTTATTAAACGCGTATTCCAATATCATGGTGCCGAGCATAAAGTTATTAATTGCTACGAAGCCGGTATGGAAGTAACAGTGGAAAATGTACAAGCACAATCACGCTTACATTATCGTTGTGGTAGTAGTTTTATGCTGTTCACTGTTTTTGTAGGCATGTTTTTATATTTCTTCGTGCCAACTGACCCACTTTGGTTACGCCTTTTGGACCGTATTTTATTAATTCCAGTTGTTCTTGGTGTATCATTTGAAGTACTTCAAGCTACAAATGCATGTCGTAATATTCCTGTGCTTCGCTTCTTGGGTTATCCAGGTTTATGGCTTCAATTACTAACTACACGTGAACCGAAGGATGACCAAGTGGAAGTTGCCATCGCATCTTTCAATATGTTACTTCAAGTTGAACAACAACCAGAAATCGCAGCAACTTTAAATCATGACTAAAAAATTAATTATGCCTCTGCATAAATTTCATGCGGCACTTGTTCAAAATGAGTTCGGTACCTTCACGGACTCATTTTGTATTTTGCCTTCATCCCTTTTGTATTGTTTTAACTAGCCCCTCCCCTCACTTAAAGATTGTGCCACTGCAACAAACCTTTTTACCCCTTCACTAAGTTGTTTTTCATTTGCATAAGAATAGCTTAAACGTATCCAGGATGATAGTTGTTTTAATGGATCACAAACTTGACCTGGCACAAAGGATATAGATTGTTCGATACTTTTGGTTAATAATAATTCCGTTGGAAGTTTATCTGGGAGCTGCACCCATAAATTAAGACCACCTTTTGGACTGATCCATTTCCAATCTGTCACCGCTAGCTCTTTTTCCATGATTTCCTTTCGAATCTTTAGGGCAATCCGGATTTTCTCCAAGTGCTGCTGCAATCGTAGTGATGAAAAGTAATGGAGAAAAATTTTTTGATTGAGAAGTGGTGAGCCATTATCAGCTAAGGATTTTACTGTTAGTAGTGAATTCATTAATGATGATTGACAAATAACAGCCGCAATTCTCAAACCAGGTGAGATATATTTGCAAAAACTTCGGATATAAATGACTGTCCCAGCAGTATCATATGTGTAGATTGGTGGTGGCGGGGCATGATCAAAATATATGTCGTGATAGGCATCGTCCTCAATTAATAGAAATCGATATTGTTCAGCTAATTCTACTAATTTTTTGCGCTGCTCGACTGAAACAGTATAACCAGTCGGGTTATGAAATGTTGGGTTGAGATAAAATAGGCGTGGTTTGTATTGTTTAATATAGTATTCAACCTGCTTTAAATCGTACCCGTCCGGATGGATATCAACCGTTACAATCTGTGCTCCTTGTGCTCTAAAAATATCAATCGCAGCACTATAGCTTGGGCGTTCAAATAAAACGACGTCTCTTGGCTTAATAAAAGTTTGAGCGATTAAATGAATCGCTTGCTGTGAGCCTGAAGTGATTAAAAACTCATCTGCATTCAGATGAGTTTTATACTGATTGATAAAATACCTGGTGAGTGTTTCACGTAGCTCTAAATCACCTTGCACACTTGAGTAGGTTGCAAGTACTTTTGGATAAAGGTCAAACACTTTCTTCACGTAATCTGAAAAATAATGATTTGGCAAAAGATTTGGATCAATTAACGCCTGAGAAAATTGATAGGAAACAGGTGATTGATGGATTTCAGATAAATGATTTTTTTGTACGTATGCAGAAACAATTGGATTGTTCAGATCTAGATATTCAAGATTTTTCGTCACATTTGATTGGACAAAATAGCCTGCCTTATCTTTTACATATACTTTGTCATGCTGTTTCAGTAATTGATAAGCCTTTAAAACAGTTAATCGATGAACATTCATTTCAGATGCTAATTGCCGGACGGAGGGAATCTTTTCATGTTCTTTCCATTCTTTACGTTCTATTCTGTGTAGTACATAATCATATACTTTCTTAAAAAGATAGTCTCCATTTTGAATCGCTTTGCTCACATCGATTCCTCCTCTTCAAAACGATTGTACCACGATCCAATCTAATCTGTTCTATCTTCTTCAATCTGTTCTATCGCCTTTCTTTTATGATAGAAAAAGAGGAGGAGTTTGATATGGTAATTATTAATTATTTCTTCATGTGTTTGATTTTTGGAACGACATTTTTAGCGATTAAAATTGGTGTTGATGCAGGAGTGCCTCCATTTTTATCAGCCGGACTTCGTTTTTTCATTGCTGGTTTGCTGCTATTTAGTTTTATGGTTTGGAGAGAAAAAACGACTATATGGTTATTATTTCGAAAAGAGATGTTTTTTACAGGAGTAGGTTTAACCTTTGGGACGTTCGCCACATTATACTGGGCAGAACAGTATGTGACATCAGGGATTGCAGCTGTCTTATCTGCTACAGGTCCAATGATGATCATCATTATTCAGACATTCATATTGAAGCAAAAAGGAAATAGGAATTCATTCATTGGGTGTGTTGTCGGGGTCATTGGTGTCACGCTCTTGATCTTACCTAGTTTTTCAATTGAGATTAGCCCCTTCTGGATGGTAGGTTGTTTCGCCATTATATTGGGTGAAGTTTTTTACGCATCTGGAACGATTTATTCGAAGTATGTCATCCAAAAATTTGAAACGACATCTCCAGTTGCCTTAAATGCTGCGCAAATGATGCATGGTGGGATTTTATTAATCATTTTGTCATCTTTTACTGAGAACATTCAGCTTAATTATCTTTTAAGCCCAGCTTCAATTGGCTCTCTTCTTTATTTAACTATTTTTGGTTCAATGATTGGCCATAGCATTTATTATTGGCTCGTCTCACGGATAAATCCTGTTTTTCCTTCTACATGGCTGTATATCTCACCATTAATTGCCGTCATGCTAGGTGTTACCTTCTATCATGAATACATTTCTTGGCTAACAGGCATAGGAACTTTGACGATTATTGTAGGAACGGTTTTAGTCAATTTCGAAACATTACGGAAGCTGCTTTGGAGGAAGGGGACTGTTCTTCAGGATGTTAAAAATTAACCTGCTAGATTTTGTTCCGGTAAATTATATGAGTTTAATAAAAGATAAAATCTAATTATAAAGGAGTGTAAAGTTATGGAAATTTCTAAGGGAGTAGAGATGCTTCAACTTCAATTTCACGGAAATATTATTCATCCCACTCTTTTATGGGATCAAGAAATGGCTGTTTTAATAGACACTGGGTTCCCAAGTCAAATTGAAGATTTACGCGTGGCAATGGAAAAGGTAGGAGTGTCGATCGACAAACTAAAAGTTATCATTTTGACACATCAGGATATAGATCATATAGGTAGTCTTCCTGAGATATTACAGGAGTGTGGAAGGAATATTAAAGTTTATGCTCACGAACTAGATAAGCCTTATATTCAGGGAGATTTACCTCTTTTGAAAGATGGACACATAGTGAATCCACCAAAGGGAAAAGTGAATGATACCTTGATTGACGGCCAAGAACTGTCGTATTGTGGCGGGATTCGTGTCATTCATACTCCGGGGCATACTCCTGGCCATATCAGCCTATATTTGAAACAAAGTAAAACACTGATTGCTGGGGATTCGATGTACAGTGTAAACGGAATAATCGAGGGAATTCATGTCCCAACCGTACTGGATTTAAAAGAGGCTCGACTCTCTTTGAAGAAATACCTAGACCTCGACATTGAATCTGTGGTTTGTTACCACGGGGGGTTAAGTAAGGTAAATATTAAAGATCAGATACAAAAAGGAATTTCATATTAAAATGTTAGAACTTTCTTCAGCTATTGTGCACAGTAATTAGACTATATTAAGAGCGTGTTTTAATCAATCTTTTTCAAAATACGCTTTTTCTTTTTTACTTGTTTATCAAAGTTATTAGTATTAATTTAATCAAACTGTACAGCTTTAACTTCTTTCAGCGGATGTTTAACACCCGCTGAAAGAAGTTAAGAGCAGGTCCAACTGATGATTCATCATTTTGGACTGCTCCTATTTTTATAATGGCTGTACAGAAAGGAATTGCTGTTTTGCCTCGTTATATTCCTTTTGCAATGTCATGAGTATTTCACGAACTGACTCTCGCTGAACAATATTTGTGACACCATGTCCCGCTGACCATATATCTCTCCATGCTTTGACATTAACAAGATGTGCCAAATCAACGTCCTCTCTTGGCTTCAATGTCGCAGGATCAATGCCCTCCTTCAATAAGGATGGAATTAACACATTGACATGGACACCACTAAAGGCATCCGTATATAATATATCCTCGGTAGTGCTTTCTATTACCATATTTTTGTACGCTTCAGGTGCGTTCCCTTCATCACAAGCTAAAAAACGAGTTCCCATATAGGCATAGTCCGCGCCCATTATTTGAGCAGCTAGTACGTCTGCACCATTAGAGATGGAGCCTGATAAAATGATTGTCCCCTTAAAGAATTTCTTTACTGCAGATACAAAGCCAAATGGATTCAGCTGCCCACCATGGCCACCAGCACCTGCACAAACAAGAATTAGACCGTCTACACCTGTTGTAGCAGACTTTTCGGCATGCTTGACGTTCGCAACATCTGCAAAGACCTTCCCACCATAGCCATGTACAATATCTATCACTCTCTTTGGATTGCCAAGAGAAGTAATGACAATTGGTGGCTGAAACTGTTCAATTAACTGTAAATCTTCTTCAAAACGCGTATTCGCTACAGGATGACAAATAAAGTTGACCGCCCACTGTTCTGTAGGTAGCTCTTTCCTAATTTCCTCAAGCCACTCAGCACAAGTTGAAGCGGGTCTTGCATTTAATAATGGAAATGAACCGATTGCACCTGTTCTACTAGCCTCAATAACCATCTTAGGGTTAGAAACTAAAAACATCGGCGCTATTATGATTGGTAAACTAGACATACACCCTCCCCCTTTATACTTAAATATTTCTAGAGGTTTCTTAAAATTCCTACTAATAAATTCAAATTTTACTGACCTCGCATCTTTTGTTTAAATAATAGGGTAGCGAGAATAAAAACAAAGACCGAATAACATAAAACTATGGTAAGTGGCATAAAAACATCGGAATAATCTCCACTTAGTACTGCACGCGCCGCATTAACAGCATGAACAAACGGTAAAAATTGTGTAATAGATTGAAATGTACCACCTATCATGTCAGGCTTAAACCATGTACCGCTAAAAAACGTAGATATATTCACAAATATCGCAAAGATGCCTCCAACCTGCTTATCCGTAAATATTGTTCCAAATCCTATTCCGATATACAATAGGGAAATTACGATAAGTACGCCTACCATTAAAAGGACAGATATATTTAAGGATAAGCCTAGAAATACAGCGGTGCATAAACAGAAAATGATTTGCAATAATGCAATTGGTAGCAGGGGCAAGACATAGCCCAAAATGTAATCGCTTGAATTTTTAACTAATTATGTAAATGGATTTTCGACAACTGGTTGTTTATAAGGGATAAATGGTTTTGAGATAAAAAATCCCTATCCACCTTTGAACTCTTTTCCTCTTTGAATTTTTTTGATTACTTGAAGACGTAATCTCGAAGTCAGAAGGATGAGTTTTTCCGATTTTTTGATAAACCACGCAAGTTCGGTATTCTGAACCATCCCCTCGCTTCCCACCCTAAACCATTTTCATAAAGCTTCACTAATTTAAGTTTAAATTCGGGTGTAAAAGTTCGGCGTTGATGTGTTATAGTAGCACGTTCCCTTAAATTAATAGTCTAAATTTCCAAACCCATAGTTTAGCTGTTCAACTTAGTGTAGTGTAGCCTAGCAAAAAAATTATTATAGAAAAAGTTTGATTGTTTTAATTAGCCTTCTTCACGAAATCCCCTTTTCTTTAAGTGGATTTATAAGATTCATTTAAATAAAAATCAGTGTCTTTTAGTTGACTTCATAAAAAGGAAAGAATATTCTAACTTTATACTTTGATTAGAGTACTTTAATTAAATTCCGTTAAAAAGAATCTTAAATTACTGCGAACATTGACCAAATAAAGGGACTTGAACTAATGCATCCAGTTTGCGAAGCATGCCTTTGTTGGTGAGATGCGATGTTAATTAATATTCTTATCGTTGCAATTCTCCAAAAACCATTAGATGTACTAGAATCAAAAACTGAAACTGCAAGTATAGAGAAAGCTACTGAAGTTAAAGTTTAGTTTTGCTACAATATGAGGATAATCTTTTTGAAGGAGAATAAAAGAATGGCTATTCAAATCTTTATATTGAGCAAACTGATGGAGGATAACACTTATCCTTATAAATTAAAAAGACAGCTTTCAGAACCCATTCCACTGGATCAACTAAGTGGGTTAACAGAAAGTAAGCTTTATTACCATTTTGATTCATTAGCAAAGAAAGGCTTAATTGAGACAATCGAAATCATAAAAGAAGAACATCGACCTGATAAGCAAGTATTTAAGATTACGGATAAAGGGCGTGAAGAACTCCCCAAAAAAATCTACAAGTTGTTTGAAAGTGCTGATGCAATTAGTGATATGGTGGTAGGCTTAGTAAACATAAAGTATGTAGATCGTAATAAAGTAATCGAAATTCTAGAGAAAAAATTACAGAGTTTTACGGATCATTGGGATTATATCAAGGGATATGAACAGCATATTCAGAAAGATACAGATAAAGGGAAAGAGCAGCTCGTGGAGTTTTTAAGTGGACATTTTACGTCAAGAGCAAAGCACACCATTCATTGGCTTGAAGAGTTAATAAAGCTCATTAAGCAAAAGGACATTTAAAGATAATCCAAAGAGGTTTAATGTGATTAGATGAAAATGTTAGCGAGCAACTTTCACTAATAACACGCCTGTGATTCTATGATTTTTCCTAGCTATACTAAGTTAGACAATTATGAGTATAGCTAGGAAAAATTAATTGTCAGCTTCAATATTCTATCGCGATGGCACAGTAGCTGAAATCAATAAGAAAAAGTTCTAGACAATGTATTAGTAAACACCCTTGTAGTAAATTCATTTTACGTATTTATTCCGCTATGGGATTTATTCATCTAAAGCTGATTTGTTACAAGCGTGATTATTATATAAAGTATTTTATATTTTGAAGGAGGAGTAGCGTTATTATGAATAAAGAAATCATTCCAATTAAAGAAATCACTAATTTTCAATCACTTTCGGAAGAGTTTTTTCCTATTGAATGGTATAAAAAAATGCTTCATAACCATCCTGTTTATTTTCATGAAAAAACGAACACGTGGAATGTGTTTAAATATGAAGATGTTAAACAGGTGTTAAGTAACTATGAATTCTTTTCAAGTGAAGGATTTAGAACTAGTATTTTTGTTGGGGCTAATAACAAAGAAGAAAACTCTTCCTCTATAAATATTACAAATATTGACCCACCTGAACATAGAAAGACTCGTTCTTTGTTAGCAGCAGCCTTCACTCCGCGCAGCTTGAAAAACTGGGAACCTCATATTCAACAGATCGCAGCTGAACTTGTAGGAGATATACAAGAAAACTCTACTGTTAATATTGTTGAAGCTTTGGCGTCCCCTTTACCTAGTCTAGTTATCGCCGATTTATTCGGGGTGCCTCTACAAGATAGAAATCAGTTCAAAAAATGGGTAGATATTCTATTCCAACCATACGATAAAGAAAGACTCGAAGACATTGAGCTAGAAAAACAAAACGCCGCAAAAGAATATTTCCAATATCTCTACCCTATTGTTGTTCAAAAACGTTCGAATCTTTCTGACGATATTATCTCTGACTTAATTCAAGCTGAAGTAGATGGAGAAAAGTACACAGATGAAGAAATTGTGCAGATCACCATGTTGCTTTTAGGTGCCGGTGTTGAAACAACCAGTCATGCGATAGCTAATACTTTCTATTCATTGCTCTATGATGATGAGTCCCTTTACAAAGAATTAAGGAATGATATAGAATTAGTGCCCAAAGCAGTTGAAGAAATGCTCCGATATCGTTTTCAACTTTCAAAAAGAGATCGTACTGTTAAAAAAGACAATAATTTATTAGGTATTGAGTTAAAAAAAGGAGACGTAGTCATTGCTTGGATGAGTGCATCCAATATGGATGAAAGTATGTTTGACAATCCTTTCTCTCTAGATATTCATCGTTCAAACAACAAAAAGCATTTAACATTTGGAAATGGCCCGCATTTCTGTTTAGGTGCACCTCTTGCACGATTAGAAATGAAAATGGCACTGGAGGCATTCTTACGAAAGTTTTCTCGTATTGAACCAGTGGAAGGGTTTGAATTAGAAAATAATTTAACTGCTTCAGCTACAGGACAGTCCTTAACATACCTTCCAATAAAAGTTTATAAATAAGAAATGAAAGGGATATAAGGTCATAGATTTCGAGCTCCTTTACAGTCTTTGGTTCCCTCAAAGGCTTTTTTTTGTACCAAATCCCCTATAAATTTCGGGAGGATATCTGAAGGCTTATAGTCTCCACCAATTCCAGAACCACGCCCTTCTCTATTTTAGATGTTCTAGTTCTTTTAGACAAAAAACACCCCTTTAGACAAATATAATCTAAAGGGGTAAAACCGTAGGACTTATTTCAAATCCACAGATAGACACTTTTCATTATTTTAGAGGCCACATTTTAACTGTGCACCACAGTTTGTACATGTATTACAGCCACCGATTTCTTCAACAGTTCCTTTACGACATACTGGACAAGTATTCCCTACATCGGAACCAATAACTGTTGTCGATTCTAAAGCTTGAATTGTATCAACTAATACAACTGGACGCTTTGTTGGCTCTTCTACCAGTTCTTCTTCAAATGATAATTGATCCATATCATTCTCTTCAGCTTTCAGTGTAAGTACTTGTGAATCACGGCTTCCATCTACATAGACCGTACCGCCTTTAGCGCCACCTTTATATAAGCGCTCGTACACTTTTTCAACTTGCTGTACTGTATATCCTTTTGGTGCGTTTACCGTTTTTGAAATCGACGAATCAATCCATTTTTGGATGATACATTGTACATCAGCATGTGCCTCTGGTTTTAATTCCATCGCTGTCACAAACCATTCAGGAAGATCATGCTCGTTTGCTTCAGGATGACGTTCTAAATATTCTTGAACGATTTCTGCTTTGACCTCGATAAATTTCCCTAGACGACCAGAACGGTAGTATGTGAACGAGAAGTATGGCTCAAGACCAGTTGCCACACCAACCATCGTACCTGTAGAACCAGTTGGCGCTACTGTCAGTAAATGTGAGTTACGAATACCTGTTGCTAAAATTTGCTCTTTAATGTGAGCTGGCATTTTTTGCATAAAGCCTGTTTCAGTAAATGCTTTACGTAAACGTGCTGTTTCTTCCTCTGTTGCTCCTACAAGGAATGGGAAGCTACCACGTTCTTTTGCAAGCTCCGTTGATGCCTCATACGCAGTCTCAGCAATCGTTTTAAAGATTTCATCTACTAACTCATTGCCTGCCTCTGAGCCATATTCTTTCTCACAATAAATAAGTAAATCTGCTAAGCCCATTACGCCTAAACCAACACGACGCTCTCCAAGAGCTTGTACACGGTTTTCTTCTAAGAAATATGGCGTTGCATCAATAACATTATCTTGCATACGAACACCAACACGAACTGTTTCACGAAGTGCTTCGTAATCAATTGTTTGATCTTCTTTATTCGCAAACTGTGCTAAATTCACAGCAGCTAAGTTACACACAGAATATGGTGCAAGTGGTTGTTCCCCACAAGGATTTGTCGCTACAACGCTTTGACCATAAGCTTTTGCATTGGTCATATCATTGGCGTTGTCGATGAAGAAAATACCTGGCTCTGCAGAGTACGTTGCACAAACGTTGATTAAATTCCATAATTCCTTAGCTTTAATCGTACGGTATGTGCGAACTTTATAGCCCATTTTCTCCCATTCGCGCACATCTCCAACCTTATGCCACTCACTATTGTAAACAGCCATCTCTTCTTTTGTATATTCTTCAACAGCTGGGAAACGAAGCTCAAAGTCTGCGTCATTTTCTACAGCTTCCATAAATTCTTTTGTTAATGTTACAGAAATATTTGCACCCGTTAAAAACTCTGGATTGTGAACAGTATAAGTACCACCATCACGTAGTTTGTTTTCCGCTTCACGAATAATAGCCGTATCGAAACCGCCTAAGCCTTCGATACCTTTATAGTTAACAATCCCTTGATACATCGCTTCCTCTTGGGATGAAAGAGGCTTAAAGTTTAATTTTTCTTTTGCTAGACGAATAATTGTTTTATCCGTTGTATTTTCGATTAGGTATCGTAGAATACGTGGATTTTGCATTTTTGAAATAATAAATTCCACGATATCAGGATGCCAATCTGCCAGCATAATCATTTGTGCTCCCATTTTTTGTTACAGAAAAAATATTGAATTATATTTTTCTGGTATGGTCATTTCTGCCATACTCTTATGCTTTCACATAAGATCAGACTATATCATCAAAGAATACTTTCTTTGTCTCGTGCCTCATAAGAGCGTCACCGCATAATATGATTTACTCCTTTCATACTGATAAGCTTAGAAAGTTTCAATAGTCGTTGAACGTTCATCTACGTTTCCATAGATGCTTCGCTGCTGATTGCCCAATCTTTTCTTTTTTCAAGCATTCACGCCTAGCTTCGCAGCTTACGTTGTAGCAAGAAAAGCTCTCAGGGTGTTCCAGCAATTCACGAGATTACGTCGCCGAGTCTTAACGACGTGACCCGCCTTGTTCAACAAGATGAGTCAGTTTCGCAATATCATCTAGCCATGAAACAGAACCAGATGATTTCCCATTTACACCACGTGCCAACGTGTTACGTGGACGCAATGTCGAACCATTTGTTCCAACACCACCACCGCGGCTCATAATTTCCATTACTTGCTTGCGGTGATCACTAATTCCTTCACGTGAGTCAGCAACAAATGGCATTACGTAACAATTGAAGAAGGTTACATCTGTTTCAGAACCAGCCCCATAAATAACGCGTCCAGCTGGTATAAATTTCAATGAAACTAATTGCTCATAAAATTTCTCAAACCATTCTTGGCGTTTTTCTGGTGTTTTTTCAACAGCAGCAAGCCCTGTTGCATTTCGTTTTGCAATTTGTTCATAAAAAATTTCAAGAGGCTTTTCAAGCACGTCAATTGAACGCGTAATCACACCTGTTTCTTGCTCTTTCAGATCATCTATAGCACTTCGATAGTCTTCCTCAATCAAAATTTCCGCTGTTTTTGTAGACATGTCAAGCTTTTGGATTGTCCCTAAACCACGCGCAGGGAATTTTGGATCTGCCTTCACTGTTAATACGACAAAATCACCGACTTTAAGTGTTTTCTTCTCCGTATCCTTAAACGAGTAGCGATCGATCATGACAAGCCTTGAGACACCTTTATGCGTAATGTGCATATCAGGTGTTACAGGGTGAACCTGTGGAAATTGTTCAATATCTTTGTTTAACTGTTCAAATTTGTTTACTTCGGGTTGATGATTTGTGAGTACCATCGTTTTGCCTCCCTTATTGTCTCTCTTACATAATAAATACACAATATCATGTGTTGTTAAACACTACATATTGTGTATACTGCTTTAAAAAAGATACTATATATAGTTTTTTAATTCAACTCTTGCAATTTCGAATAGAATCAGAACTACTTGTTATCACAAGGTTTGAACGATAAAAAAATATTTTTCTTATACCATTTTTTACTTTTTGAAGTTCCAATCATCTCGTGCATATTTTTTTTCTTCAAGTGCATGTACATATTCTAATTGCTCCTCAGAAAGTGTAAATGGTTTTAAATCAATTTGCAACGATTTTGCAAAACCATCACGAAAAGCTGTCACACATTGTTCAATAGTTACCGGTTCTTTTACAAGACTATTAATGGCAACCGCCTTCTCTGGAAGCTTTCTACGCATACGATCCTTTGCTTCTTCACTTGAAAAATTAAAGACTGATAATAATTTCTCTTGATCTAAATCTAGTAAGATTGCGCCGTGCTGTAAAATAACACCTTTTTGACGTGTCTGTGCACTACCAGCTACTTTTTTACCTTCTACTACAAGCTCATACCAACTTGGTGCATCAAAGCACACAGCACTTTTCGGTTTCTTTAAGTCTGATTTTTTTTCTTCTGTATCAGGCACACTAAAATAAGCATCCATACCTAGATTATGAAAACCTTGCAATATCCCTTCACTCAATACTCTATATGCCTCTGTCACCGACTCAGGCATATCTGGATAGCTTTCTGTAACAATGACGCTATATGTCAACTCATGTTCATGTAAAACGGCTCTACCGCCTGTTGGTCGACGAACAAAGCCAAGTCCTTGCTCTTTCACTGCCTCAAAATTGATATCTCTTTTCGCTTGTTGAAAATAACCAATTGAAAGAGTTGCTGGCTCCCACTCATAAAAACGAATAACTGGTGGAATTAAACCCTCACTATGCCAATCGAGCAATGCCTCATCTAATGCCATATTAAAAGAAGGACTACATTTCCCTGAATTTAGAAAATACCAAGTTGTCATATTTACATCTCCTACAAATATCAAATTAAACCTTAGACAAAGCGTTTGTTAAATTTTAAAGAATAATAATAACATATTTGACACGCTTCGTATGGTTCTATCTTTCATTAATTTTTTTACAGCCAAAGACTGTGGAGGAACAATTCGTGGCCATTCACTCATGAAATTCATTACTTGTTTTCACTTGACGCCTTCATCAGCTACAAAAGATAATACGCAAATTAAGTAATGAATAAAAGATAACTTAATTCTAGCCACAATCTAGTTAATTTTATCAAACTCATTGGACTATCGCCAGCGCATCTTTTATAATAATAAAGAAGATAGAAAGGGGTAAGAAAATCTTGAACATACTTATCACACTCGGTGTCGTTTTAGTAGTCATAATTGCATATATCGGAATTAATGCATTGCGACTAAAAAAAGCCGTAACAAACCTAACACAAGAACAATTTATTGAAGGCTATCGTAAAGCACAGCTTATCGACGTACGCGAACAAAAAGAATTTGATGCTGGTCACATTCTCGGCGCACGTAATGTTCCATCAACTTCACTACGCCAACGTTACAAAGAAATTCGCCCAGATTTACCAGTATATTTATACTGTCAAAACACAGGCCGTAGCGCACGTGCTGCTATGTTTCTGAAAAAACGTGGCTACAACCAAATTTACCAACTGCAAGGCGGCTTCCGTACTTGGACAGGTAAAATAAAATCAAAAAAATAGTAATACAACCAAAATCGATAAGGCAAATGCGACTAATATAAATAAATCATTTCTTAGAATTTAAGTAAATTTATATATATTTTCCTATGACGCTTTGTTACGCACAGAAAAAACCATCTCAAACGACTATGAGATGGTTTCTTTTTTGCAAAAAATTACGAGTTTCTACTATATTATATCTATCGTTCCACGACTAACCAACCAATTCACATTCTTCAAGTTTTTGATTGTGCTTCGGACAGAAAAAAGTAAAGCAAGATGAAGAAAATATAGAGCTCGTTTTCACTAAAGATTCCCCGTGGTAGATGAGCATTTCTTAATCGCTAATTATCGTATGTACAAATTTACTAATTTTCGTAAATTATTTACCTGTAAGGACTCTAATCTTCTATTTTTCTGAAAATAGCTAAAATTTATCCTTGAATAATACTGTGAGCACTGTTAGGATGTATAATATCTTAAAATAATGTCATTACGACAACACAATATAAGCTATGAATGCTATGGATCACACTATAGCAGGAGCAGTTCTGGAGAGAGCGCAATTTGCGTCGCCGAAGGGTTCACTATCTCAGGCAAAAGGACAGAGGAGTAATATCAACTTTCATCATGAAAGCTATACCACACGAATGTTTACCTTTTTTATATCAACATCCGCAATGGGTATTTGTTATTCTGACGTTTACGAGACTAGTGTCACTACTAGTCTCTTTTTTATTTTCCAGTCATATTTTTATGCATCTTTGAGGGGGATTAACGTGGAACAACAATTAAAACGTGATTTAAAAAATCGCCATGTGCAGCTTATTGCCATTGGTGGAACGATAGGTACTGGATTATTTTTAGGATCAGGTAAAGCGATTGCTTTAGCGGGACCTTCCATTATCTTTGCCTATTTAATTGTCGGAACTGCCCTATTTTTTGTCATGCGTGCATTAGGTGAACTATTATTATCGAATGCAGGCTATACATCATTTACTGATTTTGCATCCGAATACATAGGACCTTGGGCAGGTTACGTCACTGGCTGGACTTATTGGTTCTGCTGGATTATGACCGCTATGGCTGACATTATCGCTGTCGGCGTTTATACAAAATATTGGTTTGATATACCACAATGGGTTCCAGCAATTGGCTGTTTAGTCCTGTTATTAATTTTGAATTTATTAACGGTAAAATTATTTGGTGAGCTAGAATTTTGGTTTGCCCTTATTAAGGTCATCACGATTGTTGCGCTGATTATTATTGGGTTAATCATGTTATTTACAGGCTTTGAAACAAGCTCTGGTACAGTTTCAGTTGAAAATCTTTGGGCACATGGCGGGATTTTCCCGAATGGACTATACGGCTTCCTAATGGCCTTCCAAATGGTTGTTTTTGCCTTTGTTGGTGTTGAATTAGTCGGTGTTTCTGCTGCAGAAACGGCCAATCCTAAAAAAAATATACCTTCTGCAATCAATAAAATTCCATTACGCATTTTATTATTCTATGTCGGGGCATTATTCGTCATTTTATGCATTAATCCTTGGTATGAAATGTCCGCAGCAAAGAGTCCATTTGTACAGGTCTTCACATTAGCCGGCATTCCGATCGCAGCAGGTATTATTAATTTTGTCGTTCTAACATCTGCCGCTTCAGCTGGTAATAGTGGATTATTTTCTACAAGCCGTATGCTTTATACTCTTGGGAACAATAAGCAAGCCTCAGCATCGTTTGCAAAGCTTAATAGAAACAGTGTACCAAGTAACGCACTCATTGTTTCTGCAATTGTTGTATCAGTAGGAGCATTATTAAGTAAATTGATGCCTGAAAATGCCTTTAGTGTGGTGACAACTATTAGTGCAATTTGCTTTATTTGGGTGTGGAGCATTATTTTAATCTCTCATATCATTTATAAACGAAAAAATCGTGCACTACATGAAGCATCGATTTTCAAAGCACCTTTTACGCCGTTCGTAAATTATTTAGTACTTGCCTTCTTTGCATTTTTATTAGTCGTTATGTTCATTTCAGAGGCAACACGTACAGCATTACTTTTAACACCTATTTGGTTTATCATGTTAGGGGTAATTTATAAGACGAAAAGAAAGAAATAAAAGACGAAAGATGACTTCGGCGATATGCTGAAGTCATCTCTTTTTTGGGTAATGATTTTGCGTTAAAAAATATTCATATTCCACTCAGTGGCAACATGCTTTAGTAATTTTACTCCTGCTACACTATTCCCGATTGCATCAATAGCCGGCCCGTAAATGCCAATGCCACAGCCAGCAGGAAAAGGTGAATCTATGCTTGCGTGGCTTGGTACAGCGGCAACAATTACACCAGAGACTCCGCTTTTTGCAGGTAATCCAATAAATGCGGCAAATTTACCGGACGCATTGTACATACCACAAGTAACCATTAAGGCTTTTGCTAATTTTGCTACTTGCTTCGGGAAGAGCTGTGTTTTTAATAGAGGATGGTAGCCATCATTAGCGATGACTAATCCAACCATCGCTAAATCCGAAACATTTACTTCAATCGCGCATTGTTTCAAATAAACCTCCAAGGCCTCCTCCACAGGGCAATCTAAAAAACCAGAATCCATTAAATAGTATGCTAATGATCGATTTCGATAAGCTGTTTGCCATTCAGATTGAAAAACCTCTTCATTGATCTTTACCTTCTTGCCAACGATTTTCTCTAAAAAATAGAGGATTTTTGAAATTTTCTCCTGCGGCGAATTTCCGGCAAGCATGGAGGATACTGTGATCGCTCCAGCATTAATCATTGGATTAAAAGGTTTTCCAGGCTGATGGCTTTCGAGACGAATGATTGAATTGAAGGTATCGCCTGTAGGTTCAACATCTACTCGTTCTAAAACGTAGGGTAACCCCCGATCCATACACGCTAAAATAAATGTAACAACTTTTGACACACTTTGGAGAGTAAATAATTCAGCTGTATCCCCTGCTTTAATTTCGGCACTATTTGGTCCGATAATCGAAATGGCTAATTGATGTGGATCTTTTTGGGCTAACGCTGGAATGTAGTTCGCACATTTTCCTTCTTTCGCAAAGGGGCGAAACTGCTTTACCCATTCGGCTACAAGATGATTATGGGAATCAAGATGATTTGTATGATCTGACAGCATTTGATATTATCCTCTCTTTCAATAATGCATTGGTGATTTGAGCGACCTGATACCACCAATTGCCTTACATTCTGTTGTATTTTCTTATCATAGGGAAAAATAGAGTCTTCATAGTTTACCCATGAAGACTCTTTCCTATATTTACGATAATATACTAATTTCTAAATGCTTTGGAGGAAAAAAATATGCACCAGTTTATCCTGTGAAACGCTTGTCTAACTAGCCATTTTGTCTAGACTAATGAAAGCGATAAATTTAGAACTCTAACAGATTTATTGCTACAGAAAAGAGGCTGGGACAAAAAGAAAAAATGTTAGACCAAGATACAATCAGTCTAACATTTTTTTGATTTACGAAGGGGTATTTAACTCAGATAGGCGGAAAAGTTATTATCTATTTTCGCTATTTTTCAAAATAATCGGGTTCTGTCCCAGACTCTTTATTGAGTTTAAAATTATAGATCACCTGTATACATATTTTTATAAAGAATTTCTAATTTCTTTGAGAGTTTGCCATATGCAGTTTGCCAAGCTTTACGAGCAGCTTCATCACCATCTGTCGAAGGTACATATAAAGCATGAACCTCGGCTACTTTTTTCAAGTCACTCTCAGCCTGTGTCAGCTTAGAGTAATTCTTTACGACCTTCTTTTCAGAAGCGCTAAGACCGTCATATGCTGTACGAATTTCTTTTACCTTTGTCTCTAATCCATCAATGTATTCACCATTTTCAAGCAGTAAATTGATAGATTCAATTAATTGTAAAGCAGTTTCATTTGATTGTTGTTGACCTTTATCCTTTTCAATAATGGATTGTCGTATATCCGCACTAATTAAGCTCGTTTGTTTTGAGCTCAGATTTCCAAAAGCTTTAATCACAGTTGACGGATTACTTATAAATGATTTTTCATACGTCTTCATAAATGATTCAACTTTCTTCACATCTGAAACGGCCGTCGTTAAAATGGAAGCATTTGTGATGCGTTTTTTATCACTAGAGCTTAGCTTATTATAATGCGATGAAAGCTCCATAATATCTTCCTTTGAAACTGTGTATCCATCAGTAGCGACGATAGCCGCAATTTTATTATTTAATGTCGTGATATCTGGTGCATTTCCATCTACTATACGATTGTTAAGTAGATCTTCATATTGCTGTTTCGCTAAATACTGTTGATTTGAAGGTAGTTTAGCATAAGCAGTTTGAACCGTTTGAATTTTTTTTGTTTGTTTTGCAACATCTGTTTCTTCTCGTGCAGCTTGTACTTTTTTATGGAATGACTTTACACCCGAAAGGTCTTTACTAGCGGCTGTTAATAAATAATAGTTTGTTACATACTTTCGTGCAGAGGAAGATAGGCTTTTATATGTTGTTGTTGCTGAATTCACAGCTGTTTCGAATTGTGTAAATGAATAATTTGTTACATCAGCTAACTTTGCAACGTTAGCCTTTAAAGTTTCTGCAGCAGCTTTATCAGTAGGAACTTTACCATTTCCGTCAACTGTAACATTCGGAGGGTTCAATAAAAACTCGTCTGCATTATAGACAAGCGATTGCTGCAAGCTAGTTAGCTTATTATATGCTTTTAATGTACTAGTATAGCTTGAATTAAGCTTACTTTGAGTTACACCGGTTACCTCGGATAACTTTTTATAGGCATCCATATCCTTAATCACTTTTTCAGCTGTTTTTAAATTCTTTTGCAAAGTTACAATGCTATCATATCCGACAATTTTAGCCGATGAAGTTTTCGTTAAGCCTTTATATTCATTAATGATACGGTTTACATTGTTGACATGACTTTGCCAAGAATGTTCTGACGGATCTATTGGGTAATCGTTCTCAGCATCTCCAACATAGCTAGCTATCTCCAAATTCAATCTGTCTATTTGACTGTCTTCTGCATTTTCTGCATTAAGTAATGTATCAACATATTTTGCTGGCACAAGTTGCAATTGCTTATAAGTTAGCTTTTCATAAGCCGTACGTATGGATTTTGCTGTAGTCACCTGCTTGCTTGGTGAATTATTAGGTGACAACTTATCGAAAAGTTTAATAAATTGTTCAATCTTTTTAATATCAGACTTTGCATCACTTAAAATTGCTTGATTTTGAACAGTTGAGCGGTAATTTTGAGATAATTTTGCTATATCCTTATCAATTGCTTCAACTGCCGTTTGTAGCGATTCTATGCTAGTAGGTACATACTTAACAAGGGAATTCTCATATGCTAATAATGCAACAATTTCTTGATTTAATCTTCTAACTTCTTTTAATTCATTGATATCTGAAGGATCTTTCAAAATGCTCTTAATATTATTATATAAAGCTTCATCTATATCTAAGCTACGTTGTAATAGATCCAACTTATCATAGGCCTCATCAATTTCTTTTAGATATTTTGACAAGTCTTGTTCCTTAACCTCATTAACCTTATCCACTTTCTCATTTAACTTGCTTATTATATCTACATCTGCAAGTGCGCTCTTCAGTACATCGTAATTTGTCACATTTACCTTCGCTGGCGCTGTTAATGCCTGATATTTAGCGTCTAACGCCGTTACTTGTGCTTTAAATAACTCTAGACTTGAGATATTGTATTGATGGTCGTTTTTAAGCAATGCTTTAATTTCATCAATCATTGTATTTGTTGGTTCATTTGATACTGTGACAACATCAGAAAAATCTGATTCTACAATAGCTGTACCAACTTTTGCTCTCACCTTAACCATAATATCTATCATGTTTTTTTCTAAAGCATCTTTAGGGATTGTATATGAACCACTAGTTGCACCATCAATGATTGTGAAGTTCTCACCTTGTTTATAAAACCATTGATAGCTATATGTAATTTGACCACTTTGTAATTTTGCTCCTAAATTATCAGTAACATCGGCAGTGACTTTTACTGTTTCCCCTGGCACGATATAATTAGAAGTAACGCCAAATTTCGGCTTTGCAATCACAAGTTGAAGCGGATTAATTGTTTGCGGTGCGCTCTTATACTTATTATTTTCCGTTGTTGTCGCTTCTACAAAAACTGCTCTCCCTGCGGCTTCTACTGGCACAGTGAAGGATGCAGATGTTGCACCAGAGATCGCTTTATTTGTTGAACCATTCTCGTCGTCAACATAATACCATTGATAACTCTTAACAATTGAATTAGCTGGTAAATTCTCAATGGAAGCCTTTAACACTCCATTTACCATATTTTGTCCTGTCACTGTCACTGCTGCTTCCTCTGCTCCTGCAACTGTTGGGACAATAAGGGCCGCTGGAATAGCAGCTACTGTAAGGAATAATTTTTTATTCAATTTTTTGTACCTCCTCTTTCCATCTCCTAGTTTATATCGGTCATATTTTTATATTTTCCTTTGTTTTAAGGAATATTTCTAAAAAGTGCATATTCTCCCTATTGCAAAATATAAAATAGTAACATATTGATGTTATTTTATTATTTATGCTAATTAACTTTGGTTTATCTATAAATTTTATATGACTCACCTAAACTTCTAGCTTATGCAGCATATGTTTCTTTTCAAAACAATCTACATATTGCACGTTCTCTATTTGGCCTGATAATGAATAATAGAATATTAACTGTTCATAAATCATCTCAGTTAAAAATACAGTTTTGCAGGAGTCATGGCTGACGGGTACAAGTTTGAATTTATATACTGCCCCATACATCTTAGGGACTGTTAGATAAAGTTCTTCATTTTTAATAGAAAGGGTAAGTACTTTGTCTTCTTTTTCTATTACATATTTCCCCACAATGGATTCTTTCTTTGTGAATGATATCGGAACTGTAGGTGCTGGTAAAGATACATTTTTATCAAAAACGATTTTTGCTATTTCTCTACTTAAATGCATGACAGGTGTAACATTCATATTGCTTAAAAAGATTATCGTAACATGGTTATCGACAAATCTAAGAAAATCACTTGAAAAACCGCTAATATCTCCAAAATGATGCACACATTTTTTCCCCACTACTTCAGAGACCACCCAGCCACAAGCATATGATCCAAGATTTGGAGTAAACATTTTCTCTATCAATTCCTTGTTAATAATTGTGGAAGATTTTAGTTCCTTATCCCAAATAAATAGGTCCTCTGTTGTAGAATATAAACCGTAGGAACCTAATGGAAATGACATATCCGCATAAGCTGAATGAATTGGTTCTTCCCAAAATGAATAACCGGATGCTAAACCAGGAACAATCTTTAGCCCATCATCACAGCCAGTATGATACATACCTAATGGATGGCATATATGTTGCTGTATGTAATCTGCATAAGACATATCAGAAACTTTTTCAATAATTACCGTTAACAACGCATATCCCGAGTTCGAATAACCAAATTTACTACCAGGCTCAAACTCTAATTCCTGATCTTTAAAGGAATCAATCAGCTGATCTAAAGTTGATGACAGTCTCATTTTCTGAGTCCAAAAATCAGGAGAATTTGTATAATTAGGTATTCCTGAACTATTGGTTAAACAATGATAAATCGTAATTTGATGACCATTCGGATAACCAGGAAGATATTTTTCTACTGCATCGTTTATATTCAATTTTTTCTTCTCATGTAATTGAAAGATAGCCATAGCTGTAAATGCTTTCGTAAGTGACCCTATACGGAATTTAGTTGTTGGCACATTTGAAACGCTATGCTCCCAATTCGCCATACCAAATCCTTTGTTTAAAAGAATATTTCCATTAGATGCAATTAATAAAGTTCCATTCAAATAACCATTTCGATTATAAGAATCTACCCAATTATTTAGTCGTTCCTCTAACATCATATACGTATTTCCTCTCTTATTACTTGTAATCATATTCCACGTTGATGCAATTTTCGTGCCTGACGAGTGGCTAAATCTGCATATCTTGTAGTGATAGGTAAACGACTTTGATTTTCAATAAAATGCATTGTTATGTTAATAGCCGTGTCTAAATCAATCCAATTTCCACATGACACAAATATAGGCTTAACATCCTTTCTACTTCTTAGCGCACGACCATATATTTCTCCGTCAATTACAATATCAGTAAACGCCCCTGCTATATTTTCTGGCATGATGAAATCTATATTATCAATTTTGTAATACGTCTTCGCTACTCCAATGGTCGGTTTATCTAAGTAGAAAGAAGCATGTGTAGCAATCCCCATATGGCGCTTATGTAAATAACCATTTCCATCGAACATGTAAAGGTTTGGATTGGTTTTTAATTTTTTAACAGCTTCTAATATTAGAGGCAATTCTCGAAAAGCTAAAAACCCTGATATATAAGGAATTGTAATTTCATTCATGTAATCAACTTGTTCCACTAATTTTTTTGAACTAAAATCAAAAACTTGTATACAACAAGCTCCATATTCCTTATTATTTTTACTCCAGTAGGCAATATCTACGCCTGCTACTAGATTGATTTGATTCTTTAAGAAATTATTTTGTAGAGAAATACGCTCTCTTAAATCATTTTGTTGTGACGTGAAATTTAGAATCATTTCATCTATTCCCAAGACTAGCATCTCCTCTCCCCTAAATTATAATACTTGTCAATTCCAAAGCAAAAACCCCCCAATCCTTACATGTATTGTGAATTCTGCACAATACAAAAAGATTAGGAGGTGTAAAAATGGTACATATTTTTCTTGCTATTCATATGTTATCCTCAATTATGGGCTAGCCTTTTATTATAAGCATCATAGCCATAAGTATTGGTCGTATTCCCTTCACTCACCGTAATCCGAATGGACATGCCTTCTCCTACATTCGTGTTGATAGAGAACTGACCATTAAAAGCCTGTACCCGTTCCTGCATACCCCTTATCCCCATTGAATCAGCTAGGATAATATCATCCATTTTGCATCCTACACCATCATCAGAATAAACAATTTCAAATCCATCTTCGTTTTCTAATAGGTGAATTTCAACAGTATTAGCATAGGAATGCTTCAAGGCATTATTCAATAACTCTTGGAAAAGTCGATAAATCATCAGATTTAAACGCTCATCTTCTAAGTAAAGACGGTCAATGGTGTAAACTAAAACAAAATCAGCACGCTTATGAATTTTTTGAATTAGTTTCTCAAGCGCAGCATTTAATCCTAATGTATCTAATAAGGGTGGCTTTAAATTTTCACAATAACCTCTTAAATCATTCAACGATGCAATCATGTGGTCATGAACTTTAGACAGTTTCAGTTGACTATCCGCAGAATTTTTCGCATGAATACAAACATTCATTTCGCGAGCAATATGAAGCTGCTCTTGTAAAACCGTATCATGTAGCTCCTGCGCTAATCGGTATTTTTCTTCCTCAAATCGTAACCAAAGTAATTTATTGAGCCACGGCAACTGACTTTTATCAGCCTCTTTCATATGCTTCAACTGTTCTAAAAGCTCTTCAACCATTTTAGTATTTTCGATAAAATTATTTAAATATAAAAGTAATAATTCAAGCCATAATAATTCCTCTTCTTTTAAATAAATAGATTTACCATGATCTACGACGAGTATTCTTTTAAAGTTAACATCCTGATGGATAAAGGCGATATAAAAGTGATCTGTTTTCTTGATATCTCCCAAGCCTAATTTCTCAAGTAAAACTTCGTCAATTTGACTTTGCGTATATTCTTTGGATTGACTCGTTGAAGTCACTTGATGCTGTTGTAAATCATAGGTTAATACGTAAACATTTTTAATCTCCAGATGTACAGCGACTTCATGAACAAACTTCTCTAGTAAGTCTTCAATTTTTACGACCCTTCCAATACTATCAACTGTCGTATACAATCGATGGATATAATCCCCTTTTGTTGAAAAAAGAATTTTTCGCTTACGATAATCTATCTTTTCTTTAATGTAGAAAAGCGCTATTAATGACAAGAAAGAAAAAAAGAATATTTCCGTCATTCTTGATATAGATAAATCAGTAATCCAATAAAGACCAATCATAAGCCAAATTGTAAAGGCAAAGGAAAAATTAAAATAATGACGTAAGCGTGTAATAAAGTATTCCATATCAAATATACGTTCAGTGAGTTGAGTAAAGATAAAGCTGAAAGGTATAAGCATTAAAAATAAGGAGCATATTTCAGCAGAAAGTAGATCTTTTTGAAATGAAATTTTAGGTAATGCATACAAAAAAAGAAAAGGTAAAAATGGAATAAGAATGCTAATTAACAATATTTTTAATTGCGGCGTCCTATATTTAAGGTATCCCACTATCATAATACTTAGAATAATTGTTAATAGGAGGAAAAATACCCCTAGTATTATGAATGAATGTTGAAAATGAGTAGAAGGGTACTTAATGCTGAAAATACTGAGAAGGATTGCAGATGTCGGAATAATATAAAGAACTTTTATATTATAAAAAAACAACCATTCTATCTTTAAAAATTTAAAGTATTCTTTTAAAAAATGTATTAACAGTATTAAGCAAAGTAGCATACTACTACGATTTACTATAATTCCAACAGCATTTAATCTACTAGATGCTCCACTACTTACGTAAGCTAATGAAACAGTTAATATAAATAGGATTAGTAAATTAATTAGTTTTGTATTTTTTTGTTTGTAATTTAAATAAATTGTTATAAACAGAGTAAGCACATAATAGCAAGCCGGAACTATTAAAAGATAATAAAATTGTTGAGGAATGTCTAAATGTTTTATTTGAATTTCTAAAACCTGTCCATTTGGCTTCATTATTTTCAATTCATTTGCTGTTCTAATTACTGAATAATATTTTATATATTTTATATTATTAAATTGGTTTGTCTGAATGCCATCAATTTCTAAAACTATATCTCCAGAAGCTAAATTATTATTATTTGCCCATTTTTTAAAATATGGCTCAACAACTAACCATCGTCCATCCTTTTCCTCGATCTGGATATTTAAAGCAGGCGAGCTATAAGTAATATTGAGCAGATATATTCCAGTTATTAAATAGGAACTTATAGCTAGCCACAACCATGTTTTTTTAAATAAATTTAGAACCAAATTAAACTTTCTGAACTGAACTTTTCATCAAATGAATCCAAAATTGCCTTCTGTTCAAGTTCTGTAACACCAACAAGAGAAGCCTTTTTTTCTTTTAACAATGGTACTAACGACGGATTTTTCTCCAAATATTGAATCATGTTAATCATAAAATCTCCTCATTTCATTAGTTTTTTATTACACCCTTATTACATAGTTACATCTATATAGGAATATTTGTTTGCAGAGTTATCACTTAAGTAATCCTAAATATCAATTCTTTTCCAAGGAATTAATAACCATATATGTAACTACAATTTCATTATACTACCATTTGACATTTAATCAACAACATTTTCTATAAATTGCTAAAAAATAATAGATTAAGAGCCAAATCTGCTTACTCTATCACTATTTTATACATTTTTATAATTTTCAGAAAAGTATTTATCATTAATACTGCCAGAAAAAAGAGAATGGCCGCCACTTTTTGGCGGTATTTAGCAGAACACCGCCAAAAAAGTGGCGGAAACCCACCATTGAAATGGCGGTATTTGTCATGTTAGGGTTGAATTAACTCGAGGATCTATGAATTTGCTATAGCATATTCATCTTACATTATCCTTGTAGAAAAAAATCAACTCTTACCGATAGAAACAGTAAAACTGAGGAGGAATGATCAGTGAGGATTACATTCGCCCCATATACGAATTTAGGAGCCATTTCATCAATAGAAAGAAATCAAAAGGTTGCCTCATTTGAAATCGAGAATCAAGAAGTAGATTTCAAGCAGGCTGAGATAGAATTATCAAGAAAAAAGCATGCTGAATTCGTTCAATCTAGTAGTGCTATTTTCCAAGGTGCGACACCAACTCAATTAGTCAATACACAGGCAAATTCTATGACTATTTCAAATGGTGTTTACTATCACATAGGTATAATTAACGGCAAACCACTTAACGGTACACCTCTCACAGGTGGAGGCTTTAATTCCAATTTTAGTCCCAAACTATATGTTTCTCCTGATACCCCTGCTGGCACTCCATTAACGCCTGAACAGATGGAATCACTTCGTATCCATAAATCTCATTCACAGCAGGAGCGGCAAGAAGCGAATCTACTAGTCGGTGTTTTTATGAGTCTAGTTCGTTTAGCAGAAGGTAGAGGCTCTGCGGAAAATGTTAATACACCTGTGTTTGCTCAATACTTCCCCAAGTTTGCGGAAGGTGTTGGTTTAGATTTAAGCAAACCATTCTCCATTAACGGTAAATCCTTTGTGTATTCCAATGGCGAATTGCGAGCTCTAGCTATTGAAGAATGATAATCCGAAGGGCTTTAATAAGGTTTTTTCAAAATAAAACGGTAGATAAGCAATTACCCTATCTACCGTTTATGATTATTCAGTTCTTGTTGGATACTTATCTAAGTACAGATCCTCTAACTGATTAGAGAGTTTGTTAAAGGCCGATTGCCAAGCTTTTCTTGCTACTCCTTTGTCATTCTCCGTAGCGGTTGTGATAGCTTCCTCTAATGCACGAACTTCAGCTACCTTTGCTAAATCACTTTCAGCTTTTGTTAGCTTTGAATAGTTTTTCACTAAGCTTTGTTGTGCTGTCGACAGTTCACTATACATTCTTCGTAAATCATTGACATCTTTTTCTAGTCCACTTACATATTTCCCTGAAACAACTAAACCATTAATTCTATCAACTAAATCTAAGGCTAGATCATTTGACTCTCGCTGTTCTTTTTCTATTTTAATTATTTCATTCTGTATTTCACTTGGTACGAGGTTAGCTTGCTGCGCTGTTAGAGCATTAAATGCTTTAATTACACTTTGGATATTTTTCGCCGGATTTTCTAGCATTTTATTATATTGAGAAATAAATGAATCTACCTTTTTGACATCCGCTATTGCTTGTTTTAGAATCGAATAATTTATTATTTTCTTCTGTTCAGCAGTGGAGAGTTTTTTATACATGCCTTCTAATTCTTTTATCTCATCAATACTTACGTTGCCGTCTACAAGATTTGCAATTCGTTCATCTAGACCAGCCAAATTCGTATAAATGGTTTCATCTGTTAAAGAATCTACTAATTTTTTAAATGTTTCATCCATATCTGCAAGTATTTGCTGATTAGCAGATAGATTTAAATAGGATTTTTGTATACTTTGGATTTTTGTGTAGCGTTTTTTTACATCACCTTCCAAATCAGCAGCGTCTACTTTCTTAAGAAACGATTGGACTGTTTTGACATCTTTTTCTACAGCTTTTAATGCGTCATAGTTTGTAACATATTTACGTGCAGCTGATGATAATGTATTTTTATACTCACTGGATAATTTCTCTATTTCTTTCGCATAGGAAACAAAATCATTTGATGGTACAAGTACTTGTTCAATTTTAAAAACAAAAGCAGTTCCTAACTCTTTTGCTTTCTCCTCTGCTTCAGACAATGGTTTATCATTCGGCTTTTGCTCAGAATCTAATGGTGGTGTTAATTTATCACTATTATTTACTAATGATTTTTGCAGCGTCGTTAATTTATTGAATGCATTCATTGTACTTTTATATGTTGAATTAACTTTTGAATATTTTGTACCTTCAGTATCGAACATTAACTTATATTTTTCAATTTGTGCCACAACCTTCTCGGCAGTTTTAATATCTTTTTGCAATTTCACAAGCTCTGTATAGCCTGTTATTTTTTTGGCATTATCTTTTGTAAGCGTCTTGTAAGTCGCAATGGATTTATTTATTTCCTTCGTATCATCTGTAGATAGAATCCCATTATATGAAAGTATCGGTTCTAATGTAATATATTTATCAATTACATCTTGAACAGAGCTAACTTCTTCTACTTCTGACGACTCTGCTTTCATAAGATTACTATCCATATCAAAAAGAGTATCAGGTACTAAGCTTTGCTGTTTCACATTTAGCTTTTCATAGGCAGTGCGAATACTTTTTGCCGCAGCGACCTGTTTTTTTGCAGAGGCAGTGATATCTATTTTATTGGCTTTATCTAAGAAGGCTTGCACTTTTTTAATATCTGCTTTTGCTGTTTTTAAAATATCTTGATTTTGAACAATCGCTTTATATTCACTAGAGAGATTGGCTATACGATCTTCAATCTCTTTCATTTTTTTCTGCAACTCAGGAATTGGATCTTTGTATTTTACTAATGAAAATGATGGTCCAGTTAAATCATCCAACAACCCTAGAATTTCTTTGTTAATGTCCATTACTTCGGAGATTTCTGAGTGTTGCGTAGTTCCTAATCCAGCCTGAATATCAAGATAAATAGTATTATCTATACTACGTTGCAATAGATCTAACTTTGTATATTCTGCTTCTAACGCTTTAAACTTTTGTAGCTTAGCAGGATTGTCTAAGTTTTGTGCTTCAACTATTTTATCTTTTAATGTCTTCACTAATTGATAATCATCTACTGCACGCTTTAATATATCATAGTTAGTCACATTTGCTTTTGCTGCAGCTGTTAATGCCGTGTATTTATTCATTAAATTTTCCAATTCACTACCAAATTGTTGAATACCTGTAGACTTATAAATAATCGCCTTATCCGAACTCACTGCTAGTAAATCTTCAATAGATGTTATTAATCCATCTGCCGGATTATTCGCCACCTCGACCACTTCAGAGTAGCTAGGTGAATCAGCTACAGTTGTGCCAACCGTTACTATCACACGTACTACAATTTTATTTATTTTTTTATCTAACGCATCTACTGGAATTGTGTATGTTGCACCTGTCGCTCCTGTAATAAATGAATAGGAACCCTCCAACTCATACATCCATTGATAGGCATAAGAAATTTGATCTGCCTTTAAATCTCTCCCATTATCTTTAACAGTGGGATTCACAACAGTTAACGTGTCTCCAGGTACTACAAATTTCTCTGGTGTATACCCCTTTATTTTTAAAGGTGCTGGGGGATTTGGATCTAAATTCAGTTGAAGCTCATCAATTTTGATTGGGTTACTTGTATATGATTCCCCTACCTCTGATTTCGCCTCTACAACAAGAAATTTCCCGGCAGCTTCAGGCGGAACAGCTAGTTCAATATTTGTCGCGCCATTAATAGGTGTTTTCTTGCCATTTTCAAAGTAATACCATTGATAGCTCTTCATCACTACTGGATTACCCACAGTATTATTGATTTCTGCGTATACCTTACCATTTACAAATGTTTCTCCATTGGTTGGTAAGAGATTGTTAACTACAACTTTTCCACTTAAATACTCAGTTCCATCTTGGGTTGTTACTTTGACAATAATTGCTTTATTTGTAGCACCAGAAGGTATTGTTAGCTTACTAGCAGTTCCTCCTGGAATTTCTGTATGTATAACATCACCATTTGTATCTAGCCCTTCATAATACCATTGATAGTTAGCTATTATTTTATCTGCAGGAATCAATGAAGTATCCGCAGTTAATTCAGCTCCTTCAATATTATTTCCTGTAATCTTCACAATACTTGTTTCAGCAGCTTGTACTTCCATCGGCACAATAAGAGCCGCTGGGGCTAACGCCACTAGAAAAAGTTTAGCTTTATCCATCATTCTCGCTCCTCTTACTTATGTATGTATATCCATTATAGCAATATTTTTTGCATATTAGCAATAATTACCTAAGAAAGTCGTAGATAAATATACTATCGTAATGCTACTTTAGACCGACCATAAAAAATCTATAGTCAATCACTTCTTTCTATTTATTCAATTCCGATACAGCAAATAGCATGTAAGATAAGGTGTTTACTGTTTCAAAAATGACATTCAAAGCCATTATTATCTGTGCCCTCGTATTGGTAATCTCATCACCAAAAAGTGATAGATTTTTAATCAGGTATGTCATTTTTAATTTTCTCATGCCTTCCCAACTGTAAAGCCAATCATTATCTGAAATCCAGAAGTAATCATTGAGATCTAATTTAAAATATTCATAAATAAAGGATAAAAAAAGCGTCCAACAAGTGCAAATAAACTCATTGGACGCCTTATACAGTTAATTATGCTTTTTGATAACGTAACACTGGTGTACGAGCAGCACGTGTTTCGTCTAGACGAGATACGACTGTTGTGTGTGGTGCTTCTTGCACGATAGATGGGTTTTCTTCTGCTTCTTTAGCAATTTGAATCATTACATCGCAGAATGCATCTAATGTTTCTTTTGATTCGGTTTCTGTTGGCTCAATCATTAACGCTTCTTCCACATTTAACGGGAAGTAAGTTGTTGGTGGATGGTAGCCAAAGTCTAACAGACGTTTTGCAATATCTAATGTACGCACGCCAAGTTTCTTTTGACGACGACCTGATAATACAAATTCGTGCTTACAATGACGGTTATATGGTAGATCGTAGAATGGCTCTAAGCGACGCATCATGTAATTTGCGTTTAATACTGCGTATTCTGTTACAGCTTTTAAGCCATCTGGACCCATTGTACGAATATACGTATAAGCACGTACGTTGATACCAAAGTTACCATAGTAAGGTTTAACACGTCCGATAGATTGTGGACGGTCGTAATCGAAGTGATATGTGCCTTCTTCTGTTCTTACTAAGACTGGTTTTGGCAGGAATGGAATTAAATCTGCTTTTACTCCTACTGGACCCGAACCTGGGCCACCGCCACCGTGAGGACCTGTAAATGTTTTGTGTAGATTTAAATGTACGCAGTCAAAGCCCATATCACCAGGACGTGCTTTACTCATAACGGCATTCAAGTTTGCACCATCATAGTATACTTTACCGCCAACAGAGTGAATAAGCTCTGCCATTTCGATAATGTTTTCTTCAAATAGACCAAGTGTATTTGGATTTGTTAGCATTAATGCTGCTGTATCAGGACCAACTACTTTGCGTAAATCTTCAATATCCACTAAGCCGTTTTCATCGGATTGAACAGTGATAGTTTCAAAGCCTGCAACAGTTGCCGATGCTGGGTTTGTACCGTGAGCAGAGTCAGGAACAATCACTTTATTACGATGACCTTCACCATTAGCCTCATGGAAGGCACGAATCATCATTAATGCTGTCCATTCACCATGAGCACCAGCTGCTGGCTGTAATGTCACTTCATCCATACCTGTAATTTCAACTAATGATGTTTGTAAATCGTAAAGAAGCTCCATTGCACCTTGAGCTGTTGATTCATCTTGCAATGGGTGAACATTGGCAAAACCAGAAATTCGTGCAACAGCCTCGTTAATTTTAGGATTATATTTCATCGTACAAGAGCCAAGAGGGTAGAAGCCAGAATCTACACCGTGGTTTCGACGAGAAAGTGCTGTATAGTGACGCATAATATCAAGTTCAGATACTTCTGGTAATTCCGCTGCTTCCGCACGTACTAAATTTGCAGGAAGTAAATCTGCAAGATCCATCTCAGGTACGTCAAGTGCTTCTAAGTTGTAGCCTACGCGACCTTCTTTGGAAATTTCAAAAATGAGTGATTGATTTTCGTTATGCATTAAGAGCCCCCATTTCTGCAACTAGTGCATCAATTTCTTCCTTCGTGCGTAATTCTGTTACAGCGATTAGCACGTGATCTTTTAGAGAGTCATATGTTTGACCTAAAGGATAACCACCGATGATACCTTTTTCAATTAAGCCTTTATTAATTTCTTTCACACATTTATTTGTCTTCACAACGATTTCGTTAAAGTGTGCACCTTGGAATGCTACTGTGAAGCCTGCCGCTTCAAAGGCATTTTTAGCATAGCGAGTTTTCGCGATATTTTGCATAGCCATTTCACGAACGCCTTGCTTACCTAGAGCAGTCATTGCTACAGAAGCAGCAAGTGCAAGAAGCGCTTGGTTCGAACAAATATTAGACGTTGCCTTATCACGACGGATATGTTGTTCACGTGCTTGTAATGTTAAAACATAACCACGACGACCTTCGCCATCTACTGTTTCACCAACAAGACGACCAGGAACTTTACGCATTAGCTTCGTTGTTACTGCAAAGAAACCACAGTGTGGACCACCGAATGCTTCAGAAATACCAAAGACCTGTGCGTCCCCAACACAAATATCAGCCCCTAGCTTACCAGGTGGTGTTAAAATTCCTAGTGCAAGTGGGTTTGAAGATACAACAAATAAACTTTTTGCCTCATGTGCAATATCGCCAATTACTTGTAAGTCCTCTATTTGACCAAAGAAGTTTGGATATTGTGCAATAACAGCTGCCGTATTGTCATCAATCAACTCTTTTAATGCTTCTACATCAGTCACACCATCTTTATGTGGAACTGTAACAATTTCAATCGATTGACCGTATGCATATGTAGCAACGACATCACGATACTCAGGATGAACCGTTTCAGAGACTAAAATTTTCTTACGGCGTGTATGTCCAGCTGCAAGCATACCTGCCTCAGCTAATGCTGTTCCCCCATCATACATAGAAGAGTTTGCTAGATCCATACCTGTAAGCTCTGCAATCATCGTTTGGAATTCAAAAATTGCTTGCAATTCCCCTTGTGAAATTTCTGGTTGATATGGAGTATACGCTGTATAAAACTCTGAACGAGAAATCACATGGTCCACGATAATTGGTTTATAGTGGTTGTATACGCCTGCACCTAAAAACGATACGTTAGCATTTGTATCTTTATTTTTCCCAGCAAGTGCCGTTAATTCTTTTAATAAAGCGGATTCAGATTTTGCTTCTTTAATATCATATAGGCCTTTAAAACGTACTTTTTCTGGAATATCCTCAAATAACGCATCAACTGAGGATACACCAATTACGTCTAACATTTCTTGTTTATCTTGCTCCGTCATTGGTAAATAACGATGTTTCATAAATGTAGGTCCCTCTTTTCAAATATTATTTTGAACGCTTGTAAAACGGTGTTTCAACTGTGACTACTTTTAAATGCTTACCGCGAATTTCAATCTCTAATTCAGTTCCGATAGTTGTGAATTGACTGTCAATTAATGCGTTACCAACATTACGTTTAGAGGAAGGAAGTTGTGTGCCAGTTGTCACTTCACCAAGTTCTTTACCATCCTTAAACACTTTGTAGCCATGGCGAGGAATTCCTTTATCGATCATTTCAATGCCGATAATTTTACGTGGTAACCCATTTTCTTTTTGCGCTACTAGTGCATCATGACCAATAAAGTCTTCTTTATTTAATTTCACAGCAAAGCCAATGCCAGCCTCTAAAGGTGAAATTGTCGCTGATAGTTCTTGCCCATATAGTGGAAGACCTGCTTCAAAACGAAGTGTATCTCGGCAGCCTAAACCTGCTGGAACAACACCTTTGTCTTTTCCAGCGTCTAAGATTTTATCCCATAAAGCTTTAATATCTTCCGGAGACCCGTATAATTCAAAGCCATCTTCACCTGTGTAACCACTACGTGATACTAATGCTTTATGGCCCGCTACTTCAACATCTGCTTGGAAACGGAAGTATTTAATGGCACTTACATCAGTAGCTGTTAATGATTGAAGAACCTCTTCAGCTAATGGACCTTGAAGCGCAATTTGTGCATAAGCATCTGATTGATTATCGATTGTCACATCAAATTGATGTTGATTTTCCAGCATCCAATCATAATCTTTTTCAATATTTGATGCATTTACGCATAGTAAATAATGATTGTCTGCTAATTTATACGTTAATAAATCATCAACAACGCCACCATCTTCATAGCACATTGCATTATATTGTGCTTGCCCTACTGCGATTTTCGAAATATCGTTTGTTAAAAGATTTTGTAAAAAATCAAGTGCATCAGGGCCAGTTACTAAAATTTCACCCATATGCGATACATCAAATAAGCCTGCACGATTTCGTACTGCATCATGTTCTTCTTTAATAGAAGAGAACTGTACTGGTAATTCCCATCCACCGAAGTCAATCGTTTTACCACCATACTTTGCGTATTCGTCAAATAGAGGTGTACGTTTTAATTCATTCGTCATTCTTTTTGCCCCCTTATTGTTAGTTACATTTTTACTGGTAGTAGTTCGTCTGTTTTTTTCGTAACATCTGTTTATCCCTATTACAATCCAAATAGATTAAAGGTAATAGCAATGCCCGTTATAGGAAGCCACAAACTACCTTTAGGCAAAACATTTTGACATAAAAAAAGACAGACGAACCCCTTTTCGGGATTCTCTGTCCTTGCACCTGAAAGTTACACCAGACTGGCTCGCATACTTAAAATGCCAAACAGCCGGCTTTCCCCTTTGGTGGCTGTTATACTACAGCTCTCTCCAGAGTTGCGTCTTGTACGAGTCCTTTTACCTGAGAGATTCATAACCCTTTGCTACTTGCTCCTTCGGTGGCGTCTACACGCGCTCTCCCCGCACAATCATCCGCCCAAGATACATCTTGGTACTATTTAGTATTCAATGAACATTTAGTTACTTATTTGTCTATATCCTAACATTAAATGCATTGAAAAGGCAAACATTTTTTAAAATATAATAAAACACGAATATTAATTACACATCCATATATTATCGTTCGTATTTCAACCTTTTAACTTGGAATACTAAATACTCAAGAATTTGGCGGATTGTTCTCCCCTCCGTTAACACCTGAATATGTCCTGCCTCACGATAGAACTTTCTTCTGTAATGATACAGCTTTTCAAGCTCTTCCTTCGTAGAACTCTGTACAATCGGTCTGTTTACATCATGCTGTATTCGTTTGTAAATATCTTCGAATGTCGCATCTAAAAAAAACACGAGTCCGCTGCGTCTCATTATCTTCCGGTTTTCTGCATTGATAGCAACACCACCACCAGTAGAAATAATACAAGCTTCGTCTCGGAAATTTTTCAAAAATTCTGTTTCTATTTCTCGAAAACGTGCCTCTCCGTATTTTTCAAAAATCTGTGGAATTGTCATACCTTGCTGTCTAACAATTTCATGATCCATATCATAATATGGCATCTTTAACAAATAGCTTAAACGTCTTCCTAACGCACTTTTCCCGGAGCCCATAAAGCCAACTAAATATATTTTTCGCATTCGAATCACCTTCTTATAACTACGATTCTACACTGTCTGACAAAATTTGTCCCAATAAATTTATCGTAGCTCGAACATTCATCTCTTCTAGCCCTTTATATGTTCGAAACTGAATTTCATAAGACGTACAATACGTAAGAACAAAAGTAGTTACAAAAAATAATAATGCAATTGCGATTAAAAAAATAGCCCCTCTGTCATTTTTCAATAATTGGCACATAGAAGGTTCGCTCCTTTTGGATACCACTTGGAAATTCAACAGCAACTGTTAACATATTTTCTGTATATCGGAATTGACATTTATTAATACCTATGAGCATAGGTACATGCCCACCATTTACTTGCTCACGAATAATATTGCTATAACAATCAATATGATGAAGCTTATCGGCAGATTCGAACGTGATTCTCTTTTGATCACTTCGAATCGTAAATGATGTAATATCATCTAAATACATATTCAAATCATAAACAAATAGCTCCCATTTCGATTGTTCATCAGATAATACTGTAGCCTTCATTTCGACAAACCAGAGCATAATGAAAACAAAAAGATGAGAGATAAGCACAAAAACAACTAATTGAAACAACGATTCTAATAATGTATAGCCCTTTTCATTCATCGACTTCACCTGTAAGCTGGATACATTTTTGGCGTAATTCTCGCGTATTTTGAAATCTTACACATATTCCCTGCCCATTAAAAGTCCAATGAAAATCCACATTTTCAATTGTTTGTGAGCCTTCTGTTTGCTGTAAATTATGATATTGCTTTAATCCCTCATAGGCGGTTTCAGCTGCGATTACCTCTAGCTTCTTGTTATAAAGGTTTGTTTTCATTGTATAGCTGATTGGTATTAATAACGTGCAAAGTAACATAAGGATGCCCATAGATAAAATTGTTTCTACAAATGAATAACCTGACTCATTCAACCCTAGATCTCCCTCGCCCTAGTGTAATAATAACTCTTTTAATTCCTTGAGGCGTATTAAAAGTAATAGTCCCCGCCGTCATAACGTTGCCATTGTAGTTATACATAATGGTTTGAACGGAACTCGAGGCAGGCATAAACTCAACCCCTTTTGGAAAAGGTCTTTCATATAAATTGCTATAAATATCTTTTTTAATAATATAACGTTTTGTGGAACTTTCGAACTTCATTGATATATATTCCCTTTGATGCATGCTATAGGTTTGTATATATTGAATATCTAATTGAATTTGTGTAAAAAACCGTTCAAGCTCCTTTGTTTCCGCTACATTTAACGAAAACTTCATAACAATTGCTGACAAGCACATAACGACAAACAATACAATTAACATTTCAATCAGTGTATAACCACGCTCAGTCTTTATAGCATTCATCCGCCATCAGAACCAGAAGAGGCATTTGCTAATCGCACCTCCCCTTCATTTGTTATCATAATCTCTTCTTTATTAGGGCAGGTTGTTTCATTTTCCTTTAAATAGTCTTGTGCTACCAAATCTTCAATTGTTGGATAAGCCATAAAATCAACTCGATACGCCTCGACCTGCCCCTGCACCATAGCTATAAAAGTATTGAAAAACAACCCTTTTATATAGAAAACACAAATTTTCTTGAAATTTCTTTAATGAAAATGCATTAATAATCTTAATTAATAAAGTAGTATAAAAAGAAGGACTTGATTATAAACAAGTCCTTCTAAAAAATTATGTATAAAATAACTAATCTCTTTTTTCTATAGTATCTTCTCTTTTTTCTACAGTATCTTTAAGTTGTAAAGATGCTATAAATATTGTAACAATAAAAGCACCGCCACCTAAAAATAGCGAGCCATAATTCATTAAATTAGAACTATCATATTTAATAGCTATTCTATAGCTGACAAATGAAGAAAACATTACCACAAAAAGAGCATTTATAATTGCCCACATGAAACCTTTGAAAATAAAGCGGTTAGTTGCTTTAGCTTCTATTAAAATAGAGAGGGCACCACTAAATGGAGTAATTATAGAATAAAACGCATATTTATACAAAACCAAAGCATCAATATACTCTTCAAATTCTTTTACTATTTCTATTTCTTTTTCTCTGTCTAATGCTTGCGTTACTCTGTCTAATGCTTGCGTTAGTATGTCAAACACACTATGAATTAAAAAATATGAACTTACTAATGACACTAGCAACCACAAAAATTCCCTTACATTAGGATACCTCTTAGGTGAGCCTTGTTTTCTTACAGATGTATAATACACTATACATACTACACTTCCTATTGCAAATCCTAAAGATAACCCTACACCTAAGAAAAATATAATTATATCTAACAACCAACAATCCTCCTTACTCATGGTGCTTTTAATTATATTAAACAAATCTCCGAAAAACTAGACTTCGATATGTTATGTTATATCTTGATAAAAACAATAAAAAAGCGATTCATCTATAAAATGAATCGCACATTATATTAGGAAAAAACTATAACTTTCCTTCTGCTCTTAACCTTTCAGCTTCTTCCCAATCTTCATATTGCTGAGCTAATAGCATTTCTTCATCTTGGTATGGATAATCTTTCTCATGTTGTTCTCTAGCTTCGTAATCCTCAACAAGCTGATTCCAATGTTCCCTAGCTTCCTTATGATTTCTTCTAACAGTGATTCCATTGAACATAGTTTCTGTTTGGTTCTCAATTGGATTCTCTTTAAAGATGCTATTGAACTCTTGAATTTCATCATCATAATTAAGCATTGTAAAGAAATACTCTAGCTCATAATCAGTTACAACAACTTTTTGCAAAAACTGTAGCTTTTCTTCAACAGTAAAGCTCTGATTCTTCCTCATCTGTTGAATAAGGTCTTTTTTCTTCTCTACTTTTTTCTTTAACCTTTGAATCTTTTCAATATTAATGTTTTCTAGCTGAACTTCCAACTCTTCAAGCTCATTTGAAGCTATATCAAACTTCTTTTCATATCTATTAGCTAGCTTTGTATTACCTTTCTTATTATATACTTTGATACTATCTGATAAGCTGTCACATTCAGAATCCAATCGGTCAATCTGCTCCTGTAGCTGTTGTCTAGTTCCTTCTACACGAGCAAGCTCTGTCGCTAAACTGTCCATCAGTTCTTTATACTGAACTTGCTCTTTCATAGTATCTGCCAAGAAATTGATATTGATTTCCTCTAAACCCTTGTTCAAATTATTTAAAGCCACACCTCTACAGCCACACCCTGCATGTTTAACTCTACTCATACACATGTAGTTTATTTTCTTTTTCTTCCCACTACCTGTAGTTGTATGTTTTTTGAATCCTTTTCCACATACACCACACTTTATCTTCTGAAAGTAAATATCATTATAGGAAACTTTCCTTCCACGCTTTTTATCCCCCTTATTGATTCTACTTTCACGAATTTTGTTAACTTCCTCATATTGCTCCAATGTTACAATGTGAGGTACTGCATTAGGGATAATAATGAACTCACTTTCATCTCTACGTTTTCGTTCAGTTGATGTTACATCATCTTTATACGTTTGGTGTACAACCGCTGTTCCTGTATATATACGATTCTTGATTATACGTGTAATTTTATCACTTGACCAAAAATGATTTCTTTGAGTAGGTATTTTCTTCTCATTTAATTCCTTAGAAAGAATCATTCCACCTTTTTTAGCATAACTGTTGAAAATGTACTCTACAATTTCAGCCTGTTCAGGAACTTTTACAATTTCCCTATATTTATCCCATGTAAAGCCATATGGTAACCTAGCAGGTCTATATCTATGTTTTCTAGCATTATGTTCTTTAGTAAACTTTATCTTTTCACTTAAATCTTGAGAATATCCTTCTGCAACACTGAATAAGATAGTAAGCATTAACTTCCAATTCTTGTCCTCTGTAGAAACTCCCCCGTGTTCAAATCTAATATAAACCCCTAAAGCTCTAAGCTGTTTAGCTGTAGACATACCAATTTCTTCATTACGAGCATAACGTGAAACATCTTTAGTGATTATGTAATCAAACTCAGGTTCTCTATCTGATGTTTCGAAAATATCACCGTCTTTTTTACGTTCAATAAAGTCCAATCCCGCTTTATACATCATTTCAATGAACTTTTCTCGTCTAGCATTAGTACCACTGAAACCTTCATCAGCAAAGATTTCTATAAGCTCTAGGTTTTCTCTTGCACAATATTCTTCATAAACTTCTCTTTGCATAGCTAATGATAACTTTTGTTCTTCTTTCTCTGTTGAAACCCTTGTATATACTACCGCTCTTTTTCTTGCCATATCGTTTCAATTCCTTTCTCTCGATGTGTGGATGTGCTTGGTCATACCCATTTCACAATTCCAACTAATTAAATATCGGAAAATACGGGGATACACCTAGCTTTGATAACCACATTTTTCTAAAATTGTCAAATGGCTATGTGTGACGCTCTCCTACTCACATGACCAGAATCATAAACCACACTCGCTGACACGCTCACACAAGCTCCTACACCCCTCTGACAAGCACCTATCACTCTGCGTCATGATTAAGAATAAAATCAATGTTTTATCTGCTTTCTAAGACCTATTGAAACATCAAAATAAAGCAGGTAAATCACATCTTATAAATATTTATCAACGGTTCTGTCATTGACTGATAAGTAGTGTTTATTGATTGTTTCAAGATTTTTATGTCCACTTTGCTTTGCGATAGTTGCAAGGTCTGCTCCTGCTTCGTGCATCGCTGAAATCTGTGTTTTGCGTAGCGTGTACGGTGCAAATCCTAGCCATTTATGAATTGATTTTCTGTATGCTGTATCACTGATTTTTGTGTTGTGATATTTGTTGTATCTATCAACTTTTCCTACTAGATAACTGTCATTATTTAGACCATATTCTTTTATGTAAGCACGAATTGCATTCACACTTTCAAGCGTCAAGCGCTTAGATTTCCATTCACTCTGCTTTTGCATGTAGACATTTACTGAACAATTATCTAAATCAATATCTTCAATTTTTATATTTATCATTTCAGAAGGTCTACATGCTGTAATCAGATTGAACAATGCAATCGCTTTGGCTCTCGTACCTAATTTTTCAATCAATGCCTTGACTTCATCTTTAGACTGTGCCGATTGACCTTTAATCAACTTCTGCTTTGCATAGTCAGTATCGTTATACTTTTGGCGCAACAAGGCTATACGTTTGTTTTGTTCTTCTGTTTCAGTCAATCCACATGCATTGACTAGGAAGTGCTTAATGCCTGCTGAACGCTTGTTGAATGTACTTAGTTTAAGACCTGTTTCAATCGTATGTAGCAAATATTTTTCTAGTGTTTCAAATGATATAGGTTGTTTCTTCTGCTCTGCGTATTGCATGAAGCGATTGAAGTCCCCTTCATACATTTTTGACTTATTATCAATCTGCTGTTGGATATTGTCATTTACTTTCTTGTTTTCGACCAGTGACTGAACTTGAATTAATTCTCCCATGACCATACTCCCTTTTTATCCTATCTTTATAAATTTATTTTAACATATTAAAGTTACGATAAGCAACATTTTCGTAACTTGATAATCATTCTCATTATTATATTTAGTGAATGAGCATCTAGAGGTAGCGTCAGAATAATACAGATTTACAACGCTAATATACCCCGATTTTATGCAAAGCTAAAAACAAACCAAACAAGTAAAAAGACTGCTACATCAACCGTTTGCGTCACTTGTATAAAAAGGCGTATAAACAATGTTCATAAGAAAAGCCACAAAACGTTGATGTATCAACATTTGTGACTTTTAAATTCGTTTCCAAACTTTCATTTTGGAACGTTATTTTGTATAGCCTTGTATAGCTTAAGAATGTATTAATAAGACAAAAATAAAAAGTGCAACAATTAACTGTTGCTCCTTAAGGTAAAATAATATACATTATATCCCCTATTATTGTAATAAAAATTCCAATTAATATAGTATATCAAACCTTCCAAAGCGAGATTTGGGGACAATTCTTTCCTTAACGTTGTAAATTCGTATTTTTCTGACGATACCCCATCTAGTCGCTATCGTTAGCATCCTAGTTTACCTATGTAAATATCTGTTCATAATCATTCGCTTTAAGCAATGGCACATTTTGTACTGTAACTTACTGCTCTTTCACCTATTTATCTATTAGTGCAATTAATACAGGTTTATCATGTGATTCATCTAGCATAGTGATTGATAAGATTAGTAGCGGTTTAGGTCTTATCGTGTCGTTTGTTGTAACGTTCATTCATTCTTAGTGCACTTACACAACTATATTGAACCAATATTTGTAAATATGTTAAACTATACCCAAAGAGTGATTACTCGGTGGTTCAACTAACAAGTCATTGTTAAAAAAGGCTTCTATTTCTTTGATATACCGAGCAATGGAGGGTGTAAAATGGGTGTAAAAAGCAAGTTTGGAATACTTGTTTTAGCATGTGCTGTTATATGGATTGCACTTTTTGTATTTACGCAAAAAGAACCGTACAGTACAGAAGCAGTGATGGATTCCTTATGGGTTAAATATAATGTTCAAAGCACCATGATAGGCGATACTGACCCTGTTCTTGAGGTATCAGTTTTCGATGAAAAAGACATAACAGTTGTTGAAAGTTATTTAAAAAACAACTTATCCAAGGAAGATTTAGAACACTACGAAATCAATGTGTTTCTGTTTTCAGAAAATCCATCTGAATATATTAAAAATGCACAGAAGAACCGAGAATCAAATTATAAATAATAAAGATGTTATTTCCGCAATCAGGGCTTAGTTTAATAATGGTCAGGACTTGCTTGTATAATTAATTTTCATATATGCAAGTCCTTTTGTTATGCTTCTGCAATAGCTCCTACAGCTCCAAACAGGCTTTGTAGCTCCATTTAGACAACCTATAAAAATGATTCCCCTGCTCCACTATCAAAGCTCATAGGCTCGTTAAATGTCCTAAGAGGTTGCTATGATTGGTGTAATAAGCTAATTCAAAGTTGAAGTCATTTAGACTTCTTCGTATTTGATAGAAGTAACAGTAAATCTTATTTGTTACACATTTACCCCTCTGTCATAAAATATAACTCTTTTATGTTAATATTTTATATAAATAAGTTTTTCATTCATTTAAGAAAATGACAGTTTCTTCCGTCCTGATATATAATAATTGTAAATATTCTTAAAAGGTGCTTGAATTTTGAAAAATATAATAAATAACACAAAAAATTATGCAGTTCTAGGAAAAATGAGTTTTTATGAAAAAAGTCTGTTATTTTTAGTAACCTTTATTCTTCCAATTATTTTATTGTTTAAACAAGATGAAAAACTAATCTTCTTATATCTATTTCTTTTTGTTTGTTGGGAAAATGCCTTAGGAGATAAATACTTTAAAAATTCTAATGAACACCCTTATGGATATAAATATGTATTATTACTAATGCAAATTCTACATCTATTTTTAATATTTGGTTTGTCTATATTAATAATCATTTTTATATTGAAAATTAACTATGAAATTGTAACTATTATTATAACTTTGTTGTTTACCTTTATTTTTGTCTTATATATGTTAATTAGTGTAGTCGTTATGTTTTATATTGGAAATTTCCTCTTTTTTTTCATTCTTAAAATGATTTTTCCCAATCAATTCAAAACAAATCAAAAAGAAGAAACATTATCTTTGCGAGAAATGTCTTGCTATTTAACAATAGAAGAACAAATTGGTTATTTTTTAACTTTAATTCTTCATTTACTTTTATATTTCGGAGTAGTATTTTACTTTTCGCTATGGTTATTACAAATAGATAATACAATTAATGATATTAGTTATTTTGACGGATTAGTAAATTGGTCATATACGAATCAAATAATATCTTTAGGTAATAGTTTAGGAATAGCCTCAATAATTATTACAATGTTATCTTTAAGTGTACCTGTTCAAATGAAGTTGCACTCAAAGGTATTAAAGCGTAAAAACGAAACGCTTAATTAATGACATAAAGTAGAAAATGAAATATTTTGGATAAGTTTAACATAGAGGATATTAATCAAACATAATCACACATCAATCTAGGGGCTTGTGCGTATGGATACACTTCTTACACACAAGTCCTTTTGTTACGCTTCTCCAATCATCCCTACCCTCCTGACATAGCTTTCATGGCGCTCAAATTGAAGCAGTCAACCAAATATCATGGCTTCGTCAATACAATTTATAGCGTGACTGTTAGCTCCTGACATGACAACAAAAAAAGATAGAGCAGTTCACTCTACCTCAAAGTTTCATAAAAAGTTATCTACTCATTAGAGTAGACAATATCATAAACATATCCATTCTTCATTGTTAGAACAACATCGTCATAAGTCCAAAACTCAGCTTCATTACTTTTTGTTACTTTTGTTGGAGAACCTAATACAACCTTTACTTCTCTCTCTGAATAGCCTGTTTGTACTTCTCCTAGTGCTTCTCTTTGCTCCTGTCTTTCTTGAGAGGCAAAATTATCAAGCTTCTCTTTTTCTTTTTCATAGAGAGCTATATTTTCATTATTAACATATTCATCATCATAAGCAAAATATCTAACTTCCTCAAAATGCTCCTTACTAATGCCATTAGAAAACAAGAAATTAAGTGAACTATTTAGATTCTTTATGGCTTCTTCTTTTAATTTCTCTAAATAATCATCACCGTTTTTAGTTTCTTGATAGTATTCTTTGAACCTAACAATCTCATAGAGTGCATCATTTGATGTTGTAGCGACTTTTACTTGGTCTGATTTTTCCTTGCTATCAGCTATATCTTTTATGGATTTTATGTATTTTTCATATTCTGTTTTTTTAGAGTTCTCTACTGCTTCCAACTTCTCTATTTCTTCTTTATCTAAGCTAGATATTATAAAATACCCTGCGAAACCTACTATTAGAGCAAAAGTAATTACCGCTACTATGATATTTGTTTTTGTGTTGTTTTTCTACAATATTGATTCCTCCCAGAGAACTAAGACTATAGTCTACAAAACATATTTTACTATATTTCAGTGATTATTGGTATTCGATTTATAGTTTCACCTCAATCTGTAGACTATAGTACGTGGAGTATATCTTTACATACCGTTGTAATTATTCAAAAAGGAGGTTTATCCTCTTGATTGAAATTGAAAATATTACAATTGGTAAGGTGCTAAAAAAGTTACGTTTAGGTAAAGAGCTATCACAAGAAGAACTAGCGTTAAGAAGTAGCCTTGATAGAACTTACATCAGCATGTTAGAGAGAAATATCAAACAACCCACTATTACAACAATTTTCCTACTGGCAGAAGCTTTGGAAATGAAACCATCTAAATTTGTTCAACTACTAGAGGATGAATTTGAGGGTAACACGATTAAACGAAATACGGTGTAGTCACATCTAAACGCCCATATAAACCCTGTGACAATCCTAGCATAAATATGACCTATATTATTGTTATCTTTGCTCATAGGGCTTGTGTTGGTTCTAAGAACCGACTTGAGAGCAATGCATGTAATCAAATGTACTTCTAACTGATGCTCGATTACTCTAAGCGCTGTTCTAAGAAGGCAGAACAGAAAAAGCACACCACTTTAATTGTGATGTGCTTCATTATTATTCTTGGTCTTCTGTCTTTTGGTTTTCTGTCTTTTGGTCTTCTGTCTTTTGGTTTTCTGTCTTTTGGTCTTCTGTCTTTTGGTCTTCTGTCTTTTGGTTTTCTGTCTTTTGGTCTTCTGTCTTTTGGTTTTCTGTCTTTTGGTCTTCTGTCTTTTGGTCTTCTGTCTTTTGGTT
>NZ_JBIWDH010000007.1:48961-52830 GCF_044761885.1 Lysinibacillus sp. NPDC097231
GGTTTTCTGTCTTTTGGTCTTCTGACGGGCTATTTAATAATAGTTGATTTGCAGATTCTTGTAATAACTTATATTCTTCATTTGAAGGAAACTCTTCTTTTTGTTCTTCAGGGGCATTTAATGCAGGTTTAACTTCCGCACCTTTAATGAGATAATCTGCCATTGTTAGAATTTGCATACTTAAACCATTTTGATATTCATTTATATTAGAAAGGTCTTCTGTGTTAATTACCCCACTTTCCAACAATTTACTTGCGGAAATTTTAGATTGTTCCACTTCTAACTTTCTCATACTATCTAACACAATCTGTCTTGCCTCATCATCAATAGAGTTTGTAGATTCTAATTTCTCAGTAGTACTTCTTAACGCTAAAATGTTCTTAGCAAGTTCAGTTGTAATCTTTACGAACTCACCAATAATAACAACAGATTCCGCATAAGTCATCACAACCTCAATCCAATTAGAACCTGTATCGAAAGTGCTTAACTTTAATTCACCTTGCTTCTTATCGGGTAAAACACCTTTAAATATCTTCTCAATATCTTCAATAAAGTTAGCAACTGATTTTAAATCAGTAAATGGCGGTAATTTAATACTAATCGAATTTTCATCTTGATTATCTATTGCCAATGATATTGCAGTAATAACTGCAGTAACTTTCAAATTAATAGTACTTAACAATTCTTCATATTGTTCATATTTAATACTATTTAGGATAACTTCGTTATCAAATAGAGTGACAATATTTTTAAAATTAGTAATAAACTCTTTATACTCATTATCAATAAACCCAAATTTATTAATTTTAACAATTAAACTGTTAAGTTTAGTTATTCCAATTACTCTAAATTTCCCACCCTCAACTGCCTGATATTCAAACTTAAAACCCTTCTTTATTTCCTCTAATTCGTATTTCATCTCTCTCAATCTCAATATTTTCACCTCAAAATTATTATAGTAAATAATAGATTGAAGTTGTTGTAAATAATGGAGATGGATAGAAAATTATTGTTTATAAAATTAAAATATCAAAGTACTACTATTCAACATTAGTCCTCAATGTATATCATCATTCACAAACACAAAAAGCACACCAAGCTAATGATGTGCTAGTAGGAAATCATATATTTTATTTACGTTACTTTAATCTGCTTTCGGCAACAGATAGTCATAAATAATGTGGCTAGATTCAAGATAAGCCTGTTCAATATCGTCACGACATGCTTTGAAATGCTTACGGAATGTTTTCCATTGACTTTTAGTTAGTAGCAACTTAATTGAGTTTTCGTTATCTGCTTCTTTTACCCGTCTTATAAGGTCAATATAGGCTTTATCCCCTCTGTTCGTCTTTACCTGCTTATCATGGAAATACGAGTAGGTTAGACACGGAATAAACATTTCCTTCTGCAAGCGTTGAATAATTAGAGCATGATTCAAGTTGCCTAACGTCATGTTATCAGCTTCTTTAAAGAACAGTTTGACCTCAAAACGATTAGTGAAGTTGCTCTCTAGAGATTCATCCTTTGCCTTACGGTCATAGTGTGAGTCACACGCTGTTTTCTTTGGATTGCCCATTGAACCCGACCATGAGGACGTATCATAGTTGGTTTGGATTTGGTTGCCGTTACGTCTTAGATAAGCACTCGTGTTAAATGGTGTTACATAATCAGTTGCAATATCTAAGCGAACTATAAACCACTTAGGATTATTGAGAATATCAAGTATTATTGGATTATTCCCAACTAAGTTTGTTGTGAACTGTGAGTGAAGCTGTATCTCTGCATTAACACCATCTTCAAAAGGCATTAGCTTGATATAAACACCATATGGCGCTTTTAGGTCAATGATATGGTAAATCAATGTGTAACCATTTTGTAGTGATTCATGTTGGATATGATAGTTGAACATTGAAGTTAAATCCTCAATTTCTATTGCTGTTACACGTGCTTTAAGAATCACCTTATCAATGCCAATCGAACGCTTATATCCAATTATTTTGTTATCTGAATCAACCTCGAAATAAGGTTTGTGACGGTTTGGAACTCTTGAAATTTCCTTACCGATTGGTGAATTTTTGTCTGTCTTTGTTGTCATTAAATTGCTCTCTCTCTATCAATATTGAAACCAATCAATATCAACTATTAATTAGGATTAAAATTAAAATTAAAATTGAAGAAAATAACCTTTTACTTACCTTATTATAGGAGCTACTTCTTCAATCAAAATACAGGAGCATTTAAGCCCCTGCTTTGTTTTTTACGCATTTGCTTTCTTCATAGCTACCCTCAGTGCATCAACTTTAGACTTTTTAACGCCCTCTGCTTCCATCATTGCTGTAATGCTCTCGTAGCTACTGATTGTTAAATTATCAGTATCCATAATCAACATAGGTACTGCATTTTCCTGTAAATGTTCCCCTAACGGTAACACACCAATATTCCCGAACTCATAGTGACCATCGGGATTTAGTCTGTGTAAAGATGGTCTATCAGCTTCAAGACCTGTTTTCTCAAAGACCTCATTCTGTTTAATCCACGCTTGCCAAAACTCATTATCACCTTGAATAACCTTAACCAAAGTGTATCTAGGCTTCAACCGAGTTTGCTTGCCTTTTCTGTCAACTAGATTCAGCCTATATTTAATACCTTTAGCAATATACGACTTATCAGTTTTCACTCGCTTTCTAGCATGTTCAAGGGAAGCAAAAAGTGTTTGTCCCGCCCCTACTAATGCTAAATCAATACCATTTTCAACAAACTGCTTGCGTACTATATCAGTCTGTGTTTTCACTTTTTCGCTTTCTCTAATTCCATTTCTTACCATTATGATTCCTCATTTCTATTAGATAGTTGTTGTTTCAATTTCAGCATACTCAACAAACAGGCTAGTTTCTTCCTGTCTGTCACTAATCAACGTGATTCCCTCAATCTGTTGGGAATACATTGTTTGAAATACCTGAGCTTCTGTTTTTGTCATTAACAAATCAATTGTCAATGTTACAATTTGCTTTGCCATTTTTCTTCCTCCTGTTAGAAATATTTGTGTGTGTTTATCGTATGGAATACACTACCATAAAAAATTCGACATTCCAACAAAAAATATAAAAATAGGTCTAATTACTCTTTCTTTATGATTAGTATTGTGTATACTAATCATTCAAAAATTCTTTAACAAACAAAAAACAACTCTACTCATTTCTGAATAAAGTTGTTCTTTTATAAACCATTTAATTTTCACGATATTACTTGCTAATGTTTGTATGTTGTTATCATTTATCTATACTTTTATTTTCATCAACACTATTTGTAATAGTTTGTTTTGTATCATCATTACTTGACTGATGGTAATGATGGTGGTGATGGTGTATTTCAGTTGGTTTTCTTTGAAAAAATACAACAATAGTAATTATTGAACTCGCTATTGAAATTAACCAAAATATTGTCGTCATTACCTGATTTGTTTGTAAGGTATTTAAGGCTTGTCCTACTATTTTTATTTGTTCTATACAAGCCATGATTACTTCATTTAGCCACGCTATTACTTCTTGACTACTTTCACTATCAGGAAATAAACTATCAGATTTAACCTCATTTTCTAACCCTTCAAGAAAATCATCTAAAACAACTAATCCTGTACTATAGGAGAAAATGGATGCTTTATTATTAAATGATTTGACCATAGGTGATATTATTTGTTGTTCCATCATCTTCTGTGCCGCTGATATGCTGTCTAAAATTTCTCTTGTTCCAACGCTTCCCATCATCTTCTGTGCCGCTGATACGCTGTCTAAAATTCCTCTTGTTCCAACGCTTCCCATCATCTTCTGTGTCGCTGATACGCTGTCTAAAATCCCTCTTGTTCCAACGCT
>NZ_JBIWDH010000007.1:52929-83952 GCF_044761885.1 Lysinibacillus sp. NPDC097231
TGTCTAAAATTCCTCTTGTTCCAACGCTTCCCATCATCTTCTGTGTCGCTGATACGCTGTCTAAAATCCCTCTTGTTCCAACGCTTCCCATCATCCGCTGTGCCGCTGATACGCTGTCTAAAATTCCTCTTGTTCCAACGCTTCCCATCATCTTCTGTGTCGCTGATATGCTGTCTAAAATTCCTCTTGTTTCAACGCTTCCCATCATCTTCTGTGAACGTTCAATTTGCTTTATAATATCAGTTTGTTTAGCCATCACCAATACCCCCAATGTTATTGCATTATTATTACTAATTAAAACACAAAAAAACCTAAGGTAAAACCTTTGGTATCCGAATTAATAAATTGTTTAATTGTACTATCAAAATGAACAGATTTAAGCAGTTTTAGAATTATGCATTCCCACAAAAAAGCTCCAAACCCTTGATATGACTGAATTTTCACTAAAGGTTGTTTTTCTACGCATTTATAGCTATATACGCTGTACAGCCCTTCTTATCGATTGTGGCGAAATGTTTCGTAACATTTGGGATTGTTATTAAAATCAAAACTGATATTATCAAGAGTACAATTAACATCTCGATTAAAGTAAAACCGTCTTGTTGCTTAATACGTTTCATTATTATCCTCCTATACTAGTTCAATCATGTGATAAATTGGTAGTAATATACTTACATATGCTGCAACTATGCACACTGCAATAATGATAAAGAAAGTCGGCTGCACGAACGCCAACACTCTATGCAATAATTGCTCCTGCTTTTCTGTCAATAATTCGCTATACAGTACCAGCTCTTTTCCTAAAAAGCCACTTTGCTCTCCATGTTCAACAAAGGTCGAGAAATCCTTCTGCCATACTGACATCAAATTAACAGCCTGTGATAGCGTATCACCAAAAATAACCCGCTCCTTTAAACGACTAGCTAAATACTGTAAAAATGGCTGCAGTTGCTGCTCCTCTAAAATGTGTAGACTTGCCTGTAAAGAAAATCCACTTTGCAGCAGACTTCCTAAATAAGCAGCAAATTGCCTGGTCATAGATAGTCGTATATAAATCTGAATAAATGGGATTTTTAAGATCAAATTTAGCTGTTGCGCAATTGGGCGTCTTTTGAGAAGGAGTTGAAAAATCACAATACTACAAATTATTACCACCCCTGTGACGATGAGAGCATCTGGTAGATGCAATAATATCTTTGAAAAAGCAATACTTGTCTCTTCAGTGCCTGTAGTTCGACTTGTCACTATTTTTTCTATATTGGGATAGAATATTGTCCGAAATACTAAAAACAATAGCAATAAAAATATAATGAGTACCACTGGATACAAGAGAAGCTTTATCAATTTTTTCTTCGTCGCCTCACTCAAAGCCATTTGCTTTGCCACACCTTTTAGGGCCTCAATCATATGCCCGTTGTTTTCTGCAACTGTTATTGCCACTAAATGATGCTTGGAAAGCTGCAATGCTTCAAGAACTCCTGTAACACCTACTCCTTGCCTAAGTCTTTCATTGATTAGCTTTTGTATTTCTTCATGCGCTTCAATATGATGGGGTAATAGAATAGAAATAGCCTGTGGAAATAAATAACCTTCTTGCATTAACACACTTAATCGACTAAAAAAATGGGCCTGTTCTCTTACGCGCCATTTTGTTGCCTTTTTGTACGCTAATAGAATCCCCTCAGTAAACTTTTGTAGTTGCATAGTTATGCCCCTCAATTAATTTTCTTTGACCAGCAAGCGTTAAATCATGTGGCAGTTCATAGCTCGCTTTTTGCATAATTGCTTTAATAGCCATTTGTAGATGATCATCACTTAATATTTCAAACAATGCACGGCGTTCTTCCTGGACTATCGGGGATTGGAAAAGTATTTGAGCAACTATACCTATCACAGTTTGACGAAGTTCCTCAACAGAAACTCCTAAATCAATTAGTCGATAAAGACAGCTTATTGAATCCTTTGCATGGATGGTCGATAGCACTAAATGACCTGTTAAAGAAGCTTCAATCGCGATTTTTGCAGTCTCTCTATCACGTATTTCGCCTATCATAATTACGTCAGGTGAATGGCGTAAAATAGCCTTTAAGCCTGTAGCATATGTAACACCAGCTCGTTCGTTTACCTGAATTTGAAGTAGATTGGCTTGGTTATTTTCTACAGGATCTTCTAATGAAATTACGTGTCGATTAAGTTCCGTTGAACAGTAATGAATAAGGGAATATAGGGAGGTTGACTTACCGGAGCCCGTTGCACCTGTAAAACATAGCAGGCCTTGTCGACTTTGCACGAGCTCCGTTAGCATGTCTGCTGCATATTTGGAATAACATAAGGAAGTAAGTGGAAATGTATGATTTTGTAGAAGAAGTCGGATAATTAGGCTTTCTTTTAAAAATACCGAGGGAAGTGTAGAAACACGGAAGGCATATTGGTCTTGCTCTATAGCTTTTTGGAATGAGCCGCTTTGAGGTTTGCGACGCTCGCTAATATCTAATGCAGCTAAAAATTTATAAAAAGAAATCACTCGTTCCGCAAGGTCGTTCGGTAACTCACCTGCTTGGAGTAGCTTATCGTACTTTCGAAAATAAATACGATATCGTTCAGATTCTGGTACTAATAATAAATCTGATGCACCGAAATGATAGGCCTTTAGTAAAAGTTGCTCACATTTTTGTTCGACAACCGTTTCAAAGTTCTGCATATTGCACCTCTCTTCTGGTTCATTCGAATATGACCGCGCTATTCGTTATTTCCTAGTATAAATACCAAACCGCCACGAGAAAAGCCCTTTTCTTAAAATAAAAATTTGCTATAAAATTTCCTGCTGAATATGTTTTTTGCTATAAAAATGTGGGTAATATGCAAATTCTCACTAAAAATGAATATAAATACACGAAAAAGTTAATATTTATGCCGAAAGGAACTGTATCTTTTTCAATAATACAATATAATAGAATTAACATGAATTTTTTCCTAACTCTTGGAAAACAACATATTATTAAAAAAATATATTGAGGTGAAGCAAATGATCCATCCATTAAAAATTACTAGTACATTAGCCGATGAAACAAGATACTCTATTTATGAGTATATTCTGAAAGAGAAGAAAACTGTGACGGTTCAAAATATCGCTGATCAATTCGGCATTCATCCAAACGTTGCACGTCTACACTTAACAAAGCTATCAGAAATCAATATTATCTCTGCTGATTTTGCTAAAACTGGGAAAGGCGGTCGACCTGGTCGTGTCTATAAGGCTTCAGACAAAGGCGTATCATTAACATTCCCAAGACGCGAAGAGGAACGACTACTGAAATGGACAATCCAATTAATTCAGGAATTTGGACCATCCGCATTGTCAAAATGCCAGGATATTAGCTACCAGGATGGTTACCAACAAATGAAAAGTTATGTAAGTGCGGAGTTAAAATTAAGTAATACTCTTTCCTTCGAACAAAAACTTCAGTTATTAACTGACAACGCAGCATTAATTGGCTATATTCCACAAATTCAGCAAACAGAGCATGGTAAAAAGGTGACATTCTCCATTTTTAATTGTCCGTTTCAGGAGCAGCTTACTACCCATTCAGAAATAGTTTGTTCTTTACATGAATCCTATTTAAAGGGACAGTTAGATGCGTTATTTTCTAGTAATGAATGTATACAAATTGACAGCATGATACATAATTGCGATTTATGTAAATATGAAATAAACGTGACAGAAATCGAAAGCTAATTTAAAAATCCATTTGTTTGTCACAAAAGAAGAAGAAGTTCCAGTTTACAGACACCTTTCATATCATTTATAATGAGTAAGAGATTATTGTGTCGTGGGCAAAAGGAGGGGAAATCTTCATGGATAATATGTATAAAGTTATGGCATTCTGGACAGGTATTTTTGCAGTTATGTTCTACCTTGGTGGTATGAACGAGGTATCGCTATTATTCGTAGGTAATACAGGTTTATTCTTATTATTAGGCTTCTTAAACCTTTCAGAACGTATGTACATGTACATTTTCGGAGCATATTTAACTGTATTCTTCGCTGGCTTCACGTACTATACAACATTCATTCACGTACCTGGTGGCGGTCATTAATACAAAGAAATTGCGTGTCTCATTTATATGTGAGACACGCTTTTTTTATTGTTGAATCTATTAGGACGTTTCTAAACTAATGTGTATTATAAAATCCCCCTTAACATTCAAAAGTTTAGATGGATTGATTCTATCTATTCTTCGAAAATGCAAGGGGGATTTTTTTACATATTATTAAGTTAAATTAGGTTTAAATTTGTTAAACACAAAGGTTTGTACAATCATCCATATCGATGACACTGTCCAATAAAAAGGTATTGCTGATGGCATGAAAATAGACGAAATTACGATCATAGTAGGCATCATAAAGATCATCATTTTTGCTTGTGGATTACTATTTTTTGATAGCTTAAATGATAAATAAATTTGAATCATCATCGCTAATCCTGCAATAATTGCCATAAATACATCTGTGGAACCGAGATTAAACCATAATAAATTCTCTTGCATAATGGAATTATTTTTTGAGATGGTATAATACAAACCCGTTAAAATCGGAAATTGAATAAGCGCTGTTATACAGCCAGTTTTCATACCTGAAAAATTTTCCATCATTAGTTGGGACATTTGCAATTGATAATCTTTACGCTCTTCTTCTGTTTTAACTTGGCTTAATTTTGATTGTAATTCTAATAATTGCTCTTTATTCCCTAGAGTAGTTTGAGTAACAGCTAATTGGGATTTAAAGGATTTAAAATTTGGGTACATTAGAATTAAGCGGATTAGCACTGTTAAAAGCACTATGGCAAATACATAGCTCCCCGTAAAATGAAAGAAAGCATTTAATAAATTTGTCAATGGTTGTGTTATTAATTCAAGCAATGAATATCTCCCCTTTTATAATTTTTCTTATAAAAGGGAAACTAATTCCTCATCATTATCGGATTTACTGTAAATTACTTTTCTCAGCCATTTATTAAAAAATATAAGAGATAGATAAATCTTAGTTTCGAAATTGACATTAACAGTTAAATCAATCGTTACATCAAGATTTGTATCAAAGACAGAAATTTTATCAAAAATAGTATAAATATATACTTTTATAAATGGACTATGTTGAACTAAATAACTAAAATCAGTAATCAACGATAAAAGTAATATTAATTCCATTTACATCACCTATTTTTATTTTATCATAATTAAATGGAATTGTTTAATTTCCTATACACTTTTTAAAATCCATTTAAAAAAGGATTAGTCTCCATTTCCACTCCGACAGTTGTATAGTTGCCATGGCCAGGGTAAATAATAGTATCCTCAGGTAGTGTCAATAGCTTATCATGTATGGACGCAAGTAATACTTTTGTTGAGCCAGCAAGTAAATCTGTGCGTCCAACACCTTGCTCAAATAGCGTATCACCAACTATAGCAAAGCCATCATTTTCAAAAATATATGAAATACTGCCAGGTGAATGTCCTGGTGTAAAAATAGCTTTAAACATAAAATTACTTATTTCAAATTGTCGTTCTTCCTTAATAATATTTTCTTCAGCTGGAAGAGCCACAATATAATCTGGTAATGCTGCGTATTTACTAGAGCCATTCTTTGTCGGATCTCCTAACCAACTAACTTCTTTTTCATGAATCCAAACCGGAACATTAAAAGCTTCACGGATTGCATCCACTGCACCAATATGGTCAAAATGTGCATGTGTTAAAAAAATAGCTAAGGGTTTTAAACCATTACTGCGTATTGCTTTAATGATTCGTTGTGATTCCTCTCCTGGATCAAATATTAAACATTCCTTATCTTTATTAGATACGATATAACAATTCGTTTGGACTGGGCCAAGAGAATAGCTTCGTACGTTCATCATTATCTTCACCTCAATTTCATATTATACAGCCTTTGCCACAATTTGACGATAAATGTTCATAGTTTACGCTATTTTAGTTCTCGACAAAAACAGGTAGAACGTTTACAATTAAGGAGGAATATTGTTTACGACATTCATTTTCTGATGTCGAAAGGAGTGTCAATTTTTAATGAACTTATTAATGGTTATTTTTGGTCTAGTAGCGATTTTAGCTGTAGTTGGTACATTCCAAGCAATTAAAGAAAAGAACCTATTAAGTGTTGTTTTCAACTTATTAAGCGCGGCTGTTTTCGGTTGGTTTGTAATCATGACAGTCATTAATAGCGGATATCCACCATCATTACACTAAGATTTAGACAAGAAACAAGAGCAGTCTCTATTGCGAGACTGCTCTTTTTCTATCTATTCACTACCGAAACAACCTCCTCTCTTTGTATCAACTGATTTATTTAGATATGAGCTATCATGTTCACTCTGAGCAGTTTCTTCATATACCTGAGCGATTCTTCTCTTCACAAAAAAAAGATCTCCATAAATAGGAGATCTCTCATTTGATTATTTGACTGCCTCTTGCTTCAAGTTACCTGTCTTTTCATCATAGAATCGAAGCAAGTCACCGTTAATGATGGTGTCAGAATTCTCTAGTTCCATTGTAGCTCGATCAGCATATGGCTGACATGGCTCACCATCAATTTCTTCACCAGTAGCTTTGTCATAGCAAGCTTCACCAGCATATACATATTTATCTGTTACAAAACGACCGTCGCGGAAAACAACGAAGTCTTCATGCTCAGGTGAGAATAAGTCTGCACCAAGTTGCATATCTTTTGAAGTTTCAACGCCAAGAAGGTGTAGAATTGTTGGACGTAGATCCATTTGTCCAGATACCTCTGTCATTTCTTTACCATCACCAGATCCAGGGATATGGATGAATAAAGGTACTTCTTGTAGCATTGCATTATCGAATGCTGTAATGCTTTCTTTCCCTAAATATTGAGCCATCGCTTTGTTGTGGTTTTCTGAAATACCGTAATGGTCACCATACATAACGATAATAGAGTTATCATATACACCTTGATCTTTTAAACTTTGGAAGAAGTCTTTAAGTGCTTCATCCATATAACGAACAGTTTGGAAGTAACGATTTAATGTACCTGAGTTTGAAGTGTATTCAGGAATCATTATGTCTTCAGGATCCAATGTGAATGGATAGTGGTTCGTTAATGTAATTAGTCGAGAATAGAATGGCTGTGGCATATCTTTCATTAAGGCAGCAGATTGCTCTACGAATGGGATATCTTTCATACCCCAGTTAACAGTTTGCCCTTCGCCAATTTTATACGAATCTATATCATAGAATTTATTAATATTTAATGAGTGATACATCATATCACGATTCCAGAATGATTTATTATTCGGGTGCATGACATTCGTAAAGTAGCCATTTTCTCCAAGGCGCTCAGCCATTGAGTTATACGTATTTCCACCATGAGTGAAGAATACTGCACCACGACCTAAACCAAACAATGAGTTTTCTAAAATAAACTCTGAATCAGAAGTTTTCCCTAATCCAGTTTGGTGATAGAAGTTACTGAAATAATACGTATCTTTATCTTTTGTTAAAGAATTTAAGAATGGTGTAATTTCATGCCCATCCATCTGGTTATTAATCACAAAGTTTTGTAAAGATTCCATTGAAACAACAATTAAATTACGACCTTTGTATTTACCAAACATTTCAGGGTTGATTGCCGCCTGATTAGAGCGAATATAGTTGTTCACTTCTACTAATTCACTGCCATCTGCTAATGCACGTTGAGCAGATGATTTAGATTGAATATAAATGTCATACAAATGGTAATTATACGTACCAATGTTTTTTACAAGTAATTCACGGTCAAAGCTACGTGTTAATAATTGCGGACGCTCTGTTTCCGCTAATCCTAAGTTTAAGAACGATACAGCAATCGCTAATACGAAGAACGCGCGACGGAATTCCACGTTGACTTTCACTGCATCTTTCATTCTAGGCATATATTTATTAGCTAAAATTAGAATAATTACGTCGATGAAATATAATAAATCCCAAGGGTTTACAATTGCTGATACTGAAGTTCCTAAATCACTAAAGTTACTTGTTTGGAATAATACCGGCAGCGTAATAAAGTCATTGTAGAAACGGTAGAATGCCACATTTCCGTATAAGACAATCGATAAAATGACACTGATAGTAATTATATAACGATTTTTAACTTTTGGTGATTTAAAGAATAATGATATACCATAAGCAAATAGCAAGAAGCTTAATGGATTAATAAACAAAATAAATTGTTGCATTGCATTTTCGATTTTCATCTCAAAGCTTGTGTGATATACAATGACCGTTTTTATCCAAGTTGCTACGATCGCTAGTATCATAAATGAATGTTTAGGCCACTTTATTGATTTCATTCCTAACATCCTCCCTACTTTCTTACAAAAAAATAATTATTTTTTACAATTTGTTACTGAAACAAAATATATCTTAATCTTTTTTTTACAGATAATCAACAGATATATTTTTGGAAAATTTTCTCCTTATTGTACTATGCCCAGGATATTTAATATATACGTTTTACATTGTAAAAGGTTTCGTAAAATCATAAAAACAGTGGAAAGCCACTGTTTCTTAGAATATTACATACATGTTACATAATTTTTACAATAACCCAAAATAATTATTTTTAAAACATTATTGATTATTTTCTTTCATACGAAGTTTTGTTGTTTCTTGTCGAATTAGTAACAATGCCATTTGGTAATCTTTAACGTCTAGTACATTCGCTTTAAATAGTTCGCGAATTTCATCCTCCATTAACATCAAATCACCGATGGGATCTCTTGTATAAATATAAGTGCCATACGTTTTCAATAATTCATAAATATCTAACATTTTGTCCATTTTAGTTCGCTCCTCGTTGTGCTACACAGTCAATACGTTTAGTCGGTGTCACAATGATATCTACTGGGCAATCATGCTCATTTGTAGGTACATGCTCATAAAGCTGTTCATCAAATAACAGCGACATAAGCTTACCCTTTTTATAGTTTAATACATAGCGATCATAATAACCACCGCCATAGCCTATTCGATAGCCGAACTTATCAAAAACAACTCCCGGAACAAGTATGATATCCATTTCATTTGCGTCAATAAACTCACACTTTTCTGGAATTGGCTCACGCAAATGCATATATACAGTTTCAAGCTGGTTAAAAGATTCAATGACATAAAATGACATTTCTTTTGTTTTTGGGTTGCATTTAGGAATAGCGACCCTTTTACTAAGCTGCCACAGTTCTTGTATTAAATGAATTGTGTCGATTTCAGGTTTATTGGAAATGGTAATACCGATAGTATTTGCTTCTATTATATATGGTTCTTGTAGCACTTGTTTTGCTACAGTTAAAGAGTGCTCTCGGTAAGCAGCTTCACTCATTTGAGCAAGAGCTCCCCTTACCTCGTTTCGTAAAAATGTTTTATCCATGCCAAACTACCCCCAATAGAATGTAGAAAGCCAAAACCACTTGTGGTTTTGGCTTAATGAGCGATTACTTAGTTTCACGGTGAAGAGTGTATTTCTTCTCGCGAGAGCAATATTTTTTAAGTTCAAGACGCTCTGGATTGTTACGCTTGTTCTTTTTAGAAATGTAGTTACGTTCGCCGCAATCTGTGCAAGCTAAAGTAATATTTACGCGCATCATTAACCCTCCCACTCTATATCAAGAATTTAAATTTGAGCATGATTTATACGACTAACCTATTATAACACAAATCGAAAAAAAATCTACCTTCATTTCATATTAAGTTTGCTTATGGTAAAATATCTTATAAAGTGAAACGCCAATCAGTGAGGATTTTCCCCATCCCACTGATTGTTGTAGAGGAACACAAGCTAGTACTCCGCATCCTGCGAAAAAAGCATGTGTGACCAACATCGTGTTGGCCTCAATCGGGCTTTTACGGGCAGTTGATCTCCCAGTAATATTTTTTGCATCACTTAAATCTTGAAGTGGGAGTCTTGTACCTGACGCTTCGCTTTTGGTACAGATAAATTATTGCCCGTTTATGCGGGGTAATTACATACTTTAATGAGGTGAAACTATTGGATTTATCCATCATACTTATGATTGTGGGTATCCTTCTTATCATTGTATCGTTCTTTTTCAAAAACAGCTCGAAAAAAGTCGAACAAGATGTTGAAGAGCTATCTATCTCTATTTTTCAAGAAACGAACAATTTAAAACGTCGTCTAAAAATTGTTGAGGAGGAACTGTTATTAGAGCCTGAGTTCCAGGTTAAATCGAAGTCAGTACAAAATAACACGGTACAAAATTCAAAGGTTCAACAAGTGATGCAGGCTGTTCAACAGGCAGCACAAGCATCTTATACTGGACAAAATTCGACACATACCAAACCCATCCATCAAATTATTGTCAGCCAGGTGCTAGAATTAAATAAACAAGGTCTTTCCATAGCCGATATAAGTATTCGCTCAAATTTAACAGAAGAGCAAGTTAAACAAGTGATTGCAAACGGAGGTCGGTAATTTATGAATAACTCCGCTATCCGTGCATTTGGCATTGCGCTTTTTCTTGTTGGAGCATTGCTAGCTTTAGCAGCTCGTTTTGATCTCAACATAGGTCTACCAACTGAAGCTTCCTCAAATGGAGAGAATGTAAAGGAACTGCAAAAAAAGCTCGAACAGGCAAATAAAGAAGTTGCAGTGTTAAGGGAACAAGTTAAGCAAGCTCCAAAGGAACACTCTCAGGTGACTGAAGCAACGAACAAAAAAAATGATGAGTCAGGTGATATCCCTGCAGATGCTGCCACAATGACGCTTCAAATTTACAATGGTATGTCACCATATACTGTCGCAAAAAAACTTGAAGATGGTGGCATTATCGAAAATAGTGTTGAGATGGAAATTTTACTTGCCAACGCTAAATACGCTCGTAGCTTACAAATTGGATCCTATGAAATTAACTCTGCCATGTCTTTAGAGGAAATTGCTAAACTAATCACTGGGAAAAAGTAGTCAATATCAATATCGCCTTGGTGTAATTGTAGCTATCGCATTGCTTTCGCACAGTAAACATCTTCTAAATGAAGATAAAATGAATATTCCTATAAAAATGGCTGTCACCAAAAAATTAAAGCATTTGGTGACAGCCTATTTGTTTAGATTATGAAACTTGTTCTAAGAAAGCTTGCATCATTACATTGCCCTCTTTCGTCCCTATGGATTCTGGATGGAATTGTAGTCCGAAAAGTGGATACTCCTTATGTTGAATTGCCATAATTTCACCATCATCATCAGAGGTTGCTAATATATTGAAATCCTCATGTAACGTGCTTTGTTCGATGATAAGAGAATGGTAGCGCATTACCTCTATTTCACCGTTTAACTGAGCAAATAAACCTGTTTTTTCGTATTGTAGTGAAGATAACTTTCCATGCATAATATTTTTAGCTTGAACAATGCTACTACCAAAAGCCTGCCCTATTGATTGGTGCCCAAGGCAAATTCCTAAAATAGGAAATTTTGTATAAAGTTCTTTTACAACATCCACTGTTATACCTGCATCTACTGGAGTACCTGGACCAGGCGATAAAATAATGGCTTCTGGCTGCATTTTCTCAATTTCTTCTATTGTAATCTCATCATTACGTACTACTTTTACATCTTTACCAAGCATACTTATTTGCTGGAATAAATTATAAGTGAATGAGTCATAGTTATCGATCAGTAAAATCATTTTTTTACCTCCAATAGCGCACGAGCTTTATTGAGTGTTTCCTCGTATTCAGATAATGGCACAGAATCATACACAATACCAGCTCCTGCCTGAACATGGGCACGTTGATCCTTAATAATCATTGTGCGAATAGCCAGAGCTAGATCCATATCCCCTGTAGTGGAAATATAGCCTACTGCACCAGCATAAACACCACGTTTTATAGGCTCTAGCTCATTGATTAGCTGCATGGCACGAATTTTCGGTGCACCTGACACTGTTCCTGCAGGCAAGCAGGCACGAAGTACATCCAAAACATGCACATCATCACGTAATTCACCGATAACTTCTGACACAATATGCATAACATGTTTATAACGCTCAATATTCATATATTTCATAAGCTTCACTGTACCAACTTTGGCAATTCGTCCAAGGTCATTGCGACCTAAATCCACTAACATACGATGCTCAGCAATTTCTTTTATATCGTTTAATAAATTCTCCGCAATTGCATTATCCTGCTCCATCGTCTTCCCTCTAGGCTTCGTTCCTGCAATAGGATTTGTCGTTACCTTACGATCCTTTACCTTCACGAGACTTTCAGGGGATGTCCCTAAAATGGTATATGTGCCATAATCCATATAAAACATATATGGTGAAGGGTTTGATGTACGTAACTGACGATATAAAGCGAAAGGATTATCTGTAAATGGTGAGGTGAAACGTTGTGATAAGACAATTTGGAAAACGTCACCCTTACGGATATACTGTTTAGCACATTCAACCAATGCTACAAATTTTTCTTTTGCAATCATCGGCTTGAAATCTAGCTTACCTAGCGCCATTGCATCAAACGTTGTGCCAGCATATAGCTGCTCCTCCATCGCATAGATAGCCAACTCCATTGCTTCAGATGAGCGACCCTCATGAAATAAATCAATCGCTGCTAATGTAACCTCTTGCTTTAAATGGTCAAAAACAATAAAAGTATCATAGAAAAAGACATGAACATCTGGCATTTGTAAATCATCCTGCAAGTATTCACCTATTTTCTCTTCGTAAAATGCTGTTTCGTATCCAAAGTAACCTATCGCTCCTCCAAAAAAAGAGAATGGATATTGTACCTCATGGAATGGCATGATCTGCTTTAATTTAGTGAGTACATTGTCGCTCACTTTTTCAGTTTCTCCACCCTTGGTAAAAGAATAACCGTCCCTATCGCCAATCAATTCTGCAACTGGATTAACCGCGATAAACGAGTAACGCCCACTTTCCTCATGCTTTGCAGACGATTCGAATAGCATTTTATGCTTCCCATCAAGTGATTGATAGACGGAAATGGGCGTCATCATATCACCTTGTAATACCTTCATGGCATACTTTCTAAGCTCAACTGTCATACACTTTCTCTCCTTCTCTATGCTCTGCTCTTCTACACCAATCTATCAAGAACCTTTTGACAAATTTACGTCAAAAGAATATAAAAAGGCCTTTCCATCACAAAGGACGGAAAAGCCGTGGTGCCACCTTCATTGGTCTTTTATCAATTATACTCCGCATAATTACGTCCGCAGTCGGCTTTGCGCTTGCACAAAGCACTCCTCTCCGATTACGTAATATCCGCTGAAAGAAGTTAAAAGACCCACTCTATGCCCTATAACGTAGGCAAACGCTAATCCATACTTTTTTCAGGATTAGAGCTCCGAAGTCCATTCACCATTTATTTGTACTAGTTTGCACCAGCCACTAGCTCTCTATAACAAATATTAATAGCTACTACTCTTCATCTAAGCTGATTTCTCATTTTCATTGTAAAACAAAAAAACTAACAATTCAAATTATTTTTTTGTTACGAAGCCATTCATCTTCAGTTGGAGAGGACTGGACAATATTTAGTTCCTCAAATATTTGACGAATGACAAACAAAATATCCTGTCGTACGTTTAGCATCACTGCCGTATCATTTGTTGCCACATAGAAACGTACAAGGACACGATAAGAGGTTGAATAAAATTCATCTATAAATACATGAATCATTTCTTTTTCTGTCTTAGGATGCAAATAAATTTCCTTTTGAATAGCAGTGAAAGCACTGCGTAATTTTTCTTCTTCATTTTCAGCAGCTACAAATAAAAATTGCTCACATTTTCGTTTTTCTCTTCTCGATAAATTATAAATTGGCCGATTTACTAAATAGGAGTTTGGTACATATACAAGTCCTTTATCTCCAGTTTGAATGAGAGTACTTCGAAGATTAATATCCTCAATTGTTCCTTCTATCTTTTGATCCTCTGTTGCTATCCAATCACCAATTTGAAATGGATTGTCTAAAGCAACTGACATCCCACCGAAAACATGTGCCAAGGTATCTCGAATACCGAAGGCAATCGCCACTCCTGTTAAGCCAATTCCCGTTAAAAAGCCATTTAAGTTAAAGTTCCAAAATGAAGCAATGGTAAACATGGCAAAAATCATAATCACCACTTTTCCTATACGAAGAAAAAATGGTAGTAGGACATTTTGTTCCTCTTCACTATTTAGTTGTAAAGGTTGTTTCGTATAAAAATTCAAAACATCATATACACCCTTAAAAGCAAAAAAAACCATAATAGACAACACAAAATTCTTTGATGATTTATGTGTAAATAAAGGTACATCTATCAAATATGATAAGCTTAGCACAATGACTGTAGCCATAAATGCATAACCAATGGCTTTATTAAATTGTGCAAGCACAGTTGCCTGAAAATCACGTTGACGATTTTTTAAAAATATAACTATACGGTTAATAATTTTCTTTATAACAAAATATTGAAAAAGCCAACCGACGGCACAAAGAACAATAGCAATAATAACGTCCATCCATGTTGGTACCGAAATATTGGGTAATAACCAATGCAATAAATCCATGTAATTCTCCTTTAACCTTCCTATGTATATTCACAGAAAAGGAGCCGACCCTTAGTAGTGGTAAGCTCCTTGGTGTTATTGAATAGCATCATCCGCAAAAAATGCCTTGCTGGCAAACCAAAATTGTTGTTCATTAAAATTATGCTCATGCATGGCAATAATCGAAAATTCTGCATGATACTTATGCTTCATTTCCTCCAGCATGGATTTCACATGCTTCCCAACTAAATGTTGCCCATCAACAGGAGTACCTTCTGTAAAAAAAATAATATCTACATCTGTACAATGTTGATTTTCTTGAAGTAAGCCCTTCACAAAATGTAATACGGGCAGAATAGCAGCTTCTCCGTTTGCCTTATATTCAATAAAATCCTTAAAATCGGATAAATTTAGATGACCGTTTTCAAATCGATAATGCACATGAATTTGACAGTCATAAGGAATGATATATAAATCCCGACGCTCCCGATGTGCATTCATAAATAACGGCAAAATCATACTTTTACAAAGCTCAGAATATGCGGCCATACCAGTTGTTTGTTCAAGACAGATAATGATTGGACCTAGTTCCTTTTTGTATTCATCAAATGGAACATAGAGTATATTTCCTTTTTTTGTTGTCTGATGCTTTAATTTTCGACGCCTAGCTTCCTGCCACTTTCGTTCATAATACAAGCGCTGCTCATTTCCATCGGCTAATCGTTCAGCTAGCTCAATAGCTGGTATATTTTCTCGAATTTCATGCATGATATCAGCCAATTCAAGCGCAAATGCTGCCATATTTCGTAATGTTTTACTCTTGTAAAAATAGTCAATAAAAAAATGTTGTTCCTTGTCACTTAATTCCTCAAGATGTAAGTTTTCATATAGAAAATATAAATAGTCACGTTGTTCTGACGTGATATCCAGAGCAAGTTTCTCTATGAGTAATTCTACAGCGTCTTTCACGAAGCAGCACCTCCTAAGCCTGATTTTTTTCGGATAATGTCTATAGTATAACCAAAATATTTTTTTGACAATACAATAATGCTTGCAGTAATTTGACGCTATTTTGATTAACTATGTTGCTGTTATTTACTATTAATAAAGTACGAATCTTCAGCAAAACAAGGACTGATTTCTGTTCCGACTGAGCGCTTTCCAGTGGGCGTCGGATGAGCCGCTCTGTCTACACTCCAATCAACCAATTCTCTTAGTATGTATCTTCTGGCATGTTACTCTAATTTATTGGAGAAACCGAAACTTCAGTAACATATTTTTTTGTGCGAAAGCGAAAGCGACAGCACCAACATAAGTGGAGGAAGAGGCTCTGTGCTCACCCCGTAGAAAGCGCCAGCTCGGAGTGAAAATCAACATTGTTTAATACTACACTCTAATTTTTTCATTCTTGTGTCGACAAACTAAAAAGAGCCTATAATTGGCTCTTCTCTACTTAATTATTTAATTCATAATGTTTACCTTTGACTAAGTAAAATAAATGTTCCGCAATGTTTGTTGCATGGTCAGCTGAGCGCTCTAAATATCGGCAAACAAATGTTAAATGTGTAATTTGAGAAATATGGGCTGGATTTTCAGCACCTGCACGAAGTAATAGCGTTATAGTTGCCCCATATAAATCATCTACATAATCATCTAGTTCCGCAATCTCCTTGGCACGTGCAGTATCTTCCTCTGTAAAGGCTTTAATAATACTCTCTAACATTTCTACTGTTTTATTACACATTGTTTGCAAATTTGTTGTAGGAAAGGCGAGTGGCTCTTTGCCAATACGAATTGTCTCTTTTGCAATATTAACCGCATAGTCCCCTACTCTTTCCATATCTGATGCGGCTTTAACTAGTACCATGAGTCGACGTAAATCAGTAGCTACTGGCTGTTGCTTTGCGATCATTAGAATAACATGATCATTGATTTCTTCCTCAAGACGATTTATGACTAAATCATCCTCAAGAATTTTTAAGGATTTTTCTAAATCCTGCTCTAATAATGCTTCAAAAGCTAATTTTAGAGCATTGATACTACTTGTAGCAATATCGATAAATTGCGCTTGGACTTCTTTTAACTCCTGTTCAAAACGTTCACGTACTACCATCTATTACTCCTCCTTAACCGAAACGACCTGAAATATAATCTTCAGTACGTTGATCTGCTGGTGTTTGGAAGATAACGTCTGTTTTATCGTATTCAACAACCTCTCCACTTAGGAAAAATGCTGTACGATCGGAAATACGTGCTGCTTGTTGCATATTATGTGTCACGATAATAATTGAGTAATCTTTTTTCAGCTCTTGTACAAGTTCTTCTACTTTTAGTGTAGAAATTGGGTCAAGTGCGGATGTTGGCTCATCCATTAAAATAACATCTGGCTCAATTGCTAAACAACGTGCAATACAAATACGTTGTTGCTGACCTCCTGATAAACCATATGCATTTTGATTTAAACGATCCTTTACTTCATCCCAAATGGCCGCACCACGTAATGATTTCTCAACAATCTCATCAAGAATTTTTTTATTTTTAATGCCGTGGATACGTGGGCCATATGCAATATTATCATAAATAGACTTCGGGAATGGGTTAGGCTTTTGGAATACCATACCTACGCGAGTGCGTAATTCCTCCACCGTATAGCTTTTATCTAAAATATTGCGCTCACGATACAATATTTCTCCAGAAGTTCGAACACTCGGTACCAGCTCTACCATTCGATTTAGAGTTTTTAAATAGGTAGATTTCCCACAGCCAGAAGGGCCAATGATCGCTGTTACTTCATTTTCATAGATACTTAAATTGATGTCTTTTAAGCCATGATGATCGCCGTACCATAAATTTAAATTGCGAGTATCATATACTACTTTTTTGGCAATATCAGTAGAAGGCTTTATAGCCGTATGAATCGATTTGACAACTGATTTTTCCTCTTTAATATCTATAACCATAAGGTCACCTCATTAATAACGTTTTTGGAATTTATTTCGAATAAAGATGGCAATTGAATTCATCAATAAAAGTACTGTCATAAGCACTAGAATACCGGCTGCCGCTACATATTGGAATGCCTCTTGTGGACGTTTTGCCCAATCGTAAATTTGCATTGGTAAAGCAGTGAATTGACTTAATAAGCTGTTAGGTAAAAACTGCAGGATAACAGGAATCCCAAGAACAACAAGTGGTGCTGTTTCACCAATAGCACGAGACAACGCTAAAATACTTCCAGTTAAAATCCCAGGGATAGCTGCTGGTAGAACAACACGCAAAATTGTTTGCCATTTTGTTGCACCCATTCCGTATGATGCTTCTCGTTGCTCATTCGGTACTGCACGAATCGCCTCCTGTGCCGCCACAATAATAACTGGTAAAATTAATAAACTCATTGTTAAACCAGCTGCTAAAATACTTTTTCCTAACCCCATCATTCGAACGAAAATTGTTAATCCAAGTAAACCAAAAACAATGGAAGGTACGCCCGCTAAGTTAGAGATATTCATACGAATAAAGTCGTTTAGTTTATTTTTTTTTGCATATTCCTCTAAATAGATTGCAGTCCCTACACCTAATAGAATGGACACTGGGGCAACTACTGCCATCAGCCAAAGCGAACCTATTAGAGCTGCCTTGACGCCCGCTTTATCTGCAAAACGTGAAGCAAAGTTTGTTAAAAAATCAATTGTTAAATAGTCGACACCCTGTGTCACAATACGGTACAGCAAAATAGCTAATGTCACTAAAGCAAAGGTTGTTGCTAAGAAGAAGAAGAACTTCCAAACTTTATTGAATGTAATACGCTTTGTCATTCGTTTCATGACGACCGTGTCATCAATATAGCGCATGCTAGTAAACCTCCCTGAAGCGTTTCGAAATATAGTGAGCGAGTAAATTCATTACTAAAGTAAAGATAAATAATGTGAATCCGACTGAATAAATAGAATAGTAAATGGTCGTACCATAACCAGCATCGCCTGTTGCAACTTGTACAATATAGGCAGTCATCGTTTGAATCGAGTCTGTTACATCTAAGTCAAATTTAGGTGTAGATCCACCTGCAAGTGAAACGATCATTGTTTCACCAATTGCCCGGGAAATGGCTAGAACAACTGAAGCGACAATACCTGATAATGCAGCTGGTAATACTACTTTAATAGCTACTTCAAACTTCGTTGCTCCAAGAGCTAATGCTCCTTCACGCATACTATTTGGAACTGATGACATAGCATCCTCAGAAAGCGACGTAATCATTGGTAAAATCATAATCCCAACAACAATCCCTGGACTTAGCGCATTGAAAAGTTTTAATCCAGGAATAATTTGCTGTAACATCGGCGTTACAAATGTTAATGCAAAGAAGCCATAAACGATTGTTGGTACACCTGCTAGTACCTCTAAAATAGGCTTAACCGTACGTCTAACTTTTTCGCTTGCATATTCACTTAAATATATTGCTGAAGCAATGCCAAATGGTACTGCTACAGCAACAGCAATAATTGTGACTTTCAATGTTCCTGCGATTAAAGGTAAAATCCCAAATAATGGTTCCTTCCCTGAAAACGGTAGCCACTGTGTACCAAATAGGAAATCCGTAATCGACACACGTTTAAAGAACTCAAACGTTTCAAAAATAAGGGTGAAAACAATGCCAAATGTCGTCAGTATCGAGATAAGAGCTGCAGAAAATAATAGAGCTGGCATTGCTTTTTCCACTATTTTCTTCGTTTTATGATTGCGCGAATTTGCAATTAATTGCTGCACAGATGATGTCTTATTTTCCTTTTGAGAAACCATTGGGTACTCCTTTCAAATAAATGAGAGAAAGAGCATACATCTCTTTCCCTCTATGCATGTCTTCTTATTTTAAACCTTCTAAAGTTTTTAAAGCTTCAGCATACTTTTCCTCAGGTAGACTGACATAACCAACTGCTTCTGCCATATCTCCTGCATTTTCAAGTGTAAATTTAATGAAATCATATGAAGCTTCATTATCTTTCATAGCGCTATTTTTCACATATACAAATAGTGGTCGTGAAAGAGGTGCGTATTCACCAGATTCAATTGTTTTATTTGTTGGCTCAACACCATTTATATTCACAATGCTTAATTTATCTTTATTTTCTAGGTAATAAGCGTAGCCAAAGAAGCCGATTGCGTTTTTGTCACCCGCTACACCTTGAACTAGCATGTTATCATCCTCTGATAATGTTGCTGAACTTGCTAGATCAGCGCCGTCTAAAATGACTTCATCAAAGTAATCGTACGTCCCTGAGTCTGTACCTGGTGAGTAGTAGACGATTTTTTCATCTGGCCAAGATGGATCAATATCAGACCATTTTTTAGCTTTACCATCTTCAACCCAAATTTTCTTTAATTGCTCTACTGTTAAATCTTTTGCCCAATCATTCTCAGGATTCACGACTACTGATAAACCATCATATGCTACAGGAAGCTCTGTAAAAGCAATTCCTGCTTTCTCCAGTTTTGCTTTCTCTTCATCTTTTATTGGACGAGATGCATTAGAAAAGTCAGTCTCACCTGCGATGAATTTTTCAAAGCCACCACCAGTACCTGAAACACCTACCGATACTTTGACATTCGGTTGAATCCCTGCATATTCTTCAACAACTGCTTCAATAATAGGTGCGACTGTTGATGAACCATCTCCAGTTACAGCCCCTTGCAGTTTTTCGTCTGCAGCGTCTTGTCCTGAGCTCGCTGGTGCGTTTGTTTCTGCATTGTTACCATTTTGTGCAGAGTCGTTACCACAAGCACCAAGCATTAATGCTGAACCCATTACCGCTGTCATCGTTAAGTACTTCCACTTTTTCATCTCATTTGCCTCCGTCACTAACATTTTTATTGTTATTTGTCTTACAATCTTTACTATAATGACTAATTGTTGAAGTCGTATAAACGGTTCGTAAAAGAGACGTAAAGGAATGTAATACTTTGTAAACAATTGTAAAGATGAGTTTACAATTGCAATCAATTACTCCTAGGCGTAATTGTTGTTGCTGTCGCCTTCAATAGGTGTTTTGAACATCCACTGAATCGGGATCACATCCGCATTCATCTCACCACCTTCAAAAGAGGAGTCTTCTTCTGGATGAAGATAAATTTGCTTCCTGTCGAAAAGATGCTATAATATGCAATTGTGTCAGTAAATAATATAAGAGGAGTTTGACTTTGTGATTAATCATGCAAAAGTACAAAATGCCGATTACTTTAAAACGTATTTAACACTTGTTATGGACCATCGAGAATTTACTCTACAGGAAGCTGTTGATTTTATGGTAGAGTCTTATTTCTGTAATAATATAGAGCTTTATGGAAAAAAACCGAAGCAACAGTTTGAATTAGCAATTCAACAACTATCTGCTTAATAAGTTTCTTTATACTTAATATAATGACTAGAATCTGCTTACTTGCCGCTAGGTATTTCCCGGTATTCGCAGATTCTTTTCTTTTTGTATCTTAATGACCAATTCTCCCACTCACCTAGTTAGTACATTCCGTTGTTGCAGGCATCTTTAGCAACATTTATCAGATTCATAAAGGCTTTATCCATTTCAAATATTTATTCCTATACTTCATAAAAACCCAAAACAAACGTGTGATTAAAGAATAACAATATATGAGAGTCAATAAAAAAACCCCCGTAAAAGTTAGATTGATGTCTAACTTTTACGGGGCAGTTCATGGGCGTGCACTAGCGCTTTTTTATTATTGTTGCTCATCCTCACCAATTTTATCTTTTGTAACAGCCGGTAAAATTGGTTGCTTCACATTACTATCTGAAATTTTTTCAGCTTCGTATTTTTCTTTTAACTCATAATATTTGTCCAAAGAACGACGAGCAATTTCATTGTTATTAGATAAATGTTGATTTAGGTTAGTTGTTGCCCATGGAATAACAACTGCATAGGCGATTTCAGGATTTTCATATGGTGCAAAGCCCACATGTGTTAAGTTAATTGTGTTCGTTCCATAATATTCACGTAAAGGTCCGTAATAAACTACCTCAGCCGTCCCTGTTTTACCCGCTGCTGTAAATGGAGCATTAGAAAACAGTCTTGCTGCTGTACCTTTGGCACCCGTATAGACGCGGCGTAGTCCTTGCTTCACATAGTTGATTTCATCAGATGAATTATTAATTTGATTTAAAACAGTTGGTCCTATTTCTGTTACTAATTGACCAAGCTCTTGCCCATCTTTAGATGGCTCACGTACCTCTTTCACAACATGCGGTTGAATGCGATAACCACCATTGGCAACTGTTGAGATATACTGTGCTAATTGTAATGGTGTATACGTATCGTATTGCCCAATCGCTAAGTCAAGTACTTTCCCCCCATAGGTTGGACCTGTAGGACCTTGTACGCCACTAAATTCATTTGGTAAATCAATCCCTGTGTTTACACCTAAGCCGAACTGTGCATATGAATTACGCATTTTTGGGAATGTTTGGTCATTCAGACGTAATGGCATATTGTAGCTATATGGTGTTCCATTAATTAGCAAAGCTGTTTTAAACATATAAACGTTCGAAGATTGTTCTAAGGCATTTTGCCCATCCATTGAAATATAACCACCATGGTTAAATATTGATTTTTTTACTGGCGTACTCAGTAAATGGATTGGTTCATCTCCTAATACAGTAGTTGTTGAAATGGCTCCTAGATTATAACCAGTTAATAATGTTGCTGCCTTCACTGAAGAACCCGCCTCATACGCTGTAGTAAACGAGCCATACGCATAATCAACGATTATATTTTTCCCTGTGTCAGGATCTTTTTCAATTTTCTTACCAACCATCGATAAAATATCACCTGTATTTGGGTCCATCATTATTAAGAAGGCACGATCCAATAAATATGAACTAGGAAGTGCTTTTAACTTGAGTAGCTCATCCTCAACAATTTTTTCCGTTTCTACCTGTAGCTCACTATCCAGTGTTAGCTTTAAATCTTTACCAGGCTCACCTTCATAGGTAGTAACGGTATCGACAACTTGCCCCTTTTTATTGGTAATATTTTTAACAACTGTTTTTTGCCCTTGTAATAATTCTTCATACTGCGCTTCAATATAACTTTCTCCAACACGGTCATTTCGTGAATAATCACGAGCTAAATAATAATTCAGCTTTTCTTTTGGAATACCTTTTGTTGGTACTGTTGTGCGCCCTAAAATAGAAAGAGAAGATAATTTCACACGCTTCCAGTCTGTCGTTGTGTTGACGCCAGGCAGTTCAGTTAAACGTTCAGAAACACGTGCAAATTCATCGGCCGATACATTTTCACTTTTAATAATTTGCGGTGATAAATTATAGCCGGATGCCATCTCTCGATAGATTGCTAGTACTTCTAAATCAGCATCAGTTAATTGCATTAATTCTTCATGAGTAATTCGGTCACGTACAATTTTATCAATTTGTGCATTGATCTGACTTGTCGTAATTTGTTCTTGCTTTCTAATTTTCGATTCCTCTGCCTCTGTTATCTTTTCATAAGCAGCGTCATGATTTTTTAAAATCCAAAAATCTTGTTTATCACGTAAAGTGATACGGTTGGTTGGCTGATCAATCAACTGTGCCAGCTTTTCAGCTATGTCTAGCATTTCCTCCGTTGTTGTCGTCTGCATTTTCGTATACGTAATAGCGTTTTCAGGATGATTATCCACTAGAATACGTCCGTAACGGTCATACATCCGTCCCCTTGGCACACTTGTATTGACAGGTACCTCCTCTGTACGCTCTAAAATGCGCACATAATCTTCCCCTTTTACAATTTGCATATAGCCAAGCCTAAAAATTAACATTGAAAAGATGATGAATATAGCAAAGAAAAGGACATTCATACGAAATGTTAAGTTAGAGTGATGTTTTGCTTTAACACTCGCCGCGCGATTTTTTCCCGGTGTTTTGCGCATATGTATTCCCCTCCTTATCTAATTACAATTAAAATACACGATACTTAGTATACCATTCGAAGGTACTACAGGAAAGCATGCTCTTGCGAATTCATGTTGAAAACATCATTTATTTGACGGCATATTAAAGAGAAAGGTTTCTATTGCCTATCAATAGCATCTAATATGGGTGTTAGGAACAACTTGACGCTTCACAAATCCAGCAATTACCTCTCCTATGACGTTCTTCTATCCGTTAGCAGGCGTAGGGGGCATTCACCTGCGATATTTACACAATAAAAAAGGCTATGCCAAGGTGATTTATCACCTTTGACATAGCCTTCTAATCAATTATGCCTCGGCATAATTGCGTCCAGATTCGGCTTTGTGCTAGCACAAAGAACTCCTTCCCGATTCCGTGACATCCGCCGGAGGCTTTAACTTCTACTCAAAGAAGTTAAACAATAATTATTTTGCTGCTTGGAATTTCGCTTCAACTACATCCCAGTTTACTACGTTCCAGAATGCACCAATGTAATCTGGACGACGGTTTTGGTAGTTTAAGTAGTAAGCATGCTCCCAAACGTCTAAGCCTAGAACTGGAGTTTTACCTTCCATAACTGGAGAGTCTTGGTTTGGAGTAGATGTAACAGCAACTGAGTCACCATCAATGATTAACCAAGCCCAACCAGAACCGAAGCGAGTTGTTGCAGCTTTTGCAAATTCTTCTTTGAATGCATCGAAAGAACCGAATTTAGCATCGATTGCTTTTGCAACTTCGCCAACTGGAGTGTTTGAACCGCCTGGAGCGATTAATTCCCAGAATAATGAGTGGTTAGCATGTCCGCCACCGTTGTTACGTACAGCAGTTTGTTTGTCAGCTGGAAGAGCATCAAGGTTTGCGATAAGATCGTTAATGTCTTTTTCAGCAAATTCAGTACCTTCTACTGCTGCGTTTAAGTTTGTCACATAAGTATTGTGGTGTTTAGTGTGGTGAATTTCCATTGTTTTAGCATCAATATGTGGTTCTAATGCGTCATATGCGTAAGTTAATTGTGGTAATTCATAAGCCATTGTTAAGTTCCTCCTAAAATAAAGAAATAATTAGTACATCCTTAGATTATCAAAATTGGTCAAACCATTCAACGAAAAATACTTCAATTTAAAGATTTCAGCCTTTTGACCGAAAAACCAATACGATTACTATCTTACCCTTTTTTAAACTTGCTAAACCTCATTGGATAGAAATTATAGCGCTATAAAGAACACTACAATCATAACAATTTGAATCACAGCCTTTGCTAGTGTCGATGTTAAAAAGCCAACTAGAGATCCAACACCACTTTTCACGGCCTCTCCAAACGTACGACGCTCCACGATTAACTCCGCAATCAGCGCTCCTAAAAACGGCCCCACTAAAATACCTGCAACCGGAATGACGAACGGACCAATTAACAATCCGATAGTACTACCCCACATACCAGCATTTGAGCCACCGAATTTTTTTATACCAAAGGCATTTGCTACAGAATCAGCAGCAAATAATATGACAACAAATATAATTTCACTCGCCCAGAACCACCAGCTTAACTCTGCAAATGAAAAAAACAATCCATATACTAAAAAACCACCAAGTAAAAAAAGCACACCTGGGATTATTGGATATACCAATCCAACAAATGAAACGATAAAGCAGGCAATCACTAATATCCAGCCAACGATTTCCATCAAAACTCTCTCCTTTTGTTGTGCATTGCCTTTCTTACGGATTCATAAAACCAAAAGTTTCATTTATCTTCATTCAGCAGATATTTTTTGTAGCGAAAGCGAAGCGACAGCAACAAATGTTTCTGTGCGAAAGTGAAGCGACAGCAGCAGATGTTTTTTTTAGCAAAATCGAGCTAATGTCGAATCCCTAAAATAGAGTCAGCTATATTAACAGCATGATCACCAATACGCTCTAAATTGCTAACAATATCCGTATAGACGATTCCTGCTGCTCCACTACACTCATTTGTATTTAATCGCGCAATATGTTTTTGTCTTAACTTATCCTCCATATCATCTATCAAACTTTCTAGCTCGGTTACTTCCTGTGCCAAGCTTAAACTTGCCGTATCAAGTGCCTCAATACTCTTTCGTACAGCTTCAATCGCTAAGCTAAACATGCCAATTAAATCTTGTCGTGCTGATTTACTTAAACTTACCTCATGATGATCTTTATATTGTAAAAGCTCTAAAATATTTTCAAAATGATCACCGATACGTTCAATGTCTCGTACATTTGTTAAAAGTGTATGGTGTCTTACTGAGTCTGCACGGGAAAGTGGTTGCTTAGACACCATCACTAAATAATTGGTGATCTCTTTATCTAAATGATTGAGCCCCACTTCCAACTGTAACACCGTAGGAACATGTGCTGCTTCACCTGTTTTCATATATAAAAATGTTTCTTCTAAACCACGTAGTGCATGCTCACCCATGCGTAACACCTCTTCCTTCGCTTGCCCAAGTGCAATCGCCGGAGAGGAATCAATGAATGACGGGTCTAAATGCTTCGTTGTTACATCAATATTCCCATCATGTCCAGGAAGTAGCTTTGTGACAAGTGCAGCTAACCCTGCGATGAATGGTAGCTGAATAATCATGTTAAAAACATTAAAAGAACCATGCGCTATCGCAATTTGCATTCTCGCTTCTAAATGGAATAGCTCACTAATCCACTGAACATACTGCATAAATGGTATAAAGAACACCATGAAAATGATAGTACCTATTACATTAAACAGCACATGTGCCGCTGCTGCACGTTTTGCATATATAGAAGCACCGAGTGAGGCCAAGACTGCTGTAATCGTCGTGCCTATATTTTCGCCAAATAATATAGGCAATGCACTATCTAAGCCAATTAAATGCTCAGCATATAAACCTTGTAGTACTCCAACCGTTGCTGTAGAGCTTTGAACAAGCAACGTAAAGACCGTCCCTAACAAAATTCCCAAAATAGGCTGATTGCTTAAATGAAGTGTTAAGGATGTAAAGTCCGCTAGTTGATGAAGTGATTGCATACTTGCACTCATTAGCTCTAATCCTAAAAATAATCCCCCAAAGCCAAATAATATTTGTCCGATATGCTGGTACGTTGCTTTCTTAAAGAAAAATAAAAATCCAGCACCAATGGCCAATAATGGGTAAAAGTAAAAACCAATATTAATACCAATAATAAATGCCGTTATCGTCGTGCCAATGTTTGCACCCATGATGACACCGATTGCTTGACGCAATGTTAGAAAACCTGCACTCACTAGCCCAACAGTAATCACCGTTGTTGCAGAGCTCGACTGAATACAAATCGTTACGATAATACCTACTAACACTCCCATTAAAGGATTTGTTGTAAAACGATTCAACCATTCACGCAGTCGATCATCTGCCGATTTTTGGAGTCCATCCCCCATAAATTTAATGGAAAACAAAAAGACACCTAAACCGCCTAAAAATTGAAACAGTATGTTTTGCCAATCTATTGTCAATTGTCTTCGCTCCAATTCTTACGTCTCAACAACTCTATTCCTAATCTTTAAATGATAGCGTACAAAAAGTAAAGAAAACCTTTAACTTCTTTACACAATATTAACATTTTATCATCGTCCTCTCAGTTATTAATACTTATTTCATATCTTGTCCTAGTTGAACATGTTAGAATAGCGATTGGAGGAGATATGTTATGAAACACTCACAACTTTTTATCGATAGCTTAATACATCCAAAAAAACTAGCTGCCTATCGCTTATTACCAATCGGAAAAATCATTCAATATACCTTTCTGCTAATTACTATCGTTACAGTTTTCTCTTTTGGTCGTTTTACGGCTGGTATGTCTGTTGATACTTTTGATATGACTAGTTTGAATGGTTTAACAGAATACATAGAAGACGTTAAATGGCTATTGTATCCCGTGACGTTCATTATGCTTTTTGTTTTTACAACGATGCTTATTTTTACACAAATTGCTCTTTATGCATTAGCGGGACTATTTATCTTAAAAGTTATGAAGCGCCGCGGTGAATACCGTCATATTTGGCGCACAACAACATTTGCCATGACTTGGGCAATTCTTTTAAGTATGCTAGCAGATTATCTACCAATTAACAGTACAATTATCTCGGTTTTTTCTTTACTTTTAACTGTAACTCTATTAATCGTAGCCTTCACAAAATATCCAAAACAACCAATTGTAAAATAATGTGCATGATTCCCCCCTCTTCTAAATATAGTGTAGAAAAGGAGGGGATTTTTTGCGTGCATTAGTGTTAACAGCCATTATCATTATTATTGCTTTTGTCTTGAAAGTAGATTTAACTGAAGGGTCATTGCAGCTTACTTCCTTTTATCCGAAAAATACAGAAAACGCCCTTTGTGAAAAGCAACGTGAGCCAAATTATATCACTGTACAGACCATTCAAGGTGATACAATTAGTAGCCTATTTGCGCTGCATCCTGCAAAAGTACCCATGACCTTTCCTGAACGCTTACAATTGTTTTACGAATTAAACCCTCATTTACAATTACAGGCACTTGTTCCTGGTGAAAATATTAAGCTTCCTCTATCATTTGAATTCGAAAACAAGTGTGGAAAATGAAAAGTTAGCGTTTCTTCCTTGTCCTTATTTTCTTACACTGCTAAAATAAATGTCAGTGACGGTCGAAAGTATGGCCCGAAAAGGAGAGAAAGTTAATGAGTGAAATTTGTCACCGTACAAATACACGTCCCGTACGTGTCGGTAACTTAACAATTGGTGGTAGTAATGAATTATTCATTCAAAGTATGTGTACAACAAAAACACATGATGTCGAAGCAACAGTAGCAGAAATTCTTCGTCTTGAGGAAGCAGGCTGTCAAATAGTTCGTGTCGCTGTGCCAGATGAGCGTGCAGCTGATGCAATTGCAGAAATTAAAAAACGTATCCATATTCCATTAGTAGCTGATATTCACTTTGACTATAAATTAGCATTAAAAGCAATTGAAAATGGTATTGATAAAGTTCGTATTAACCCAGGTAATATTGGTCGTAAGGAAAAAGTAGAAGCTGTTGTAAATGCAGCTAAAGCAAAAGGTATCCCGATTCGAATCGGAGTAAATGCTGGTTCCTTAGAACGTCATATATTAGAAAAATACGGTTACCCTACTGCTGATGGTATGGTAGAATCTGCTCTTCATCATATTAAAATTTTAGAAGACTTGGACTTCCACGATATTATCGTGTCTATGAAAGCATCAGATGTGAATTTGGCTATTGAAGCGTATGAGAAAGCATCTAAAGCCTTTAATTATCCACTGCATTTAGGTATCACTGAATCAGGCACGCTATTTGCAGGTACTGTCAAATCAGCGGCTGGCCTTGGTGCGATCCTATCAAAAGGTATTGGAAACACGTTACGTATTTCTTTATCAGCTGACCCTGTTGAAGAGGTAAAAGTAGCGCGTGAGCTGTTAAAATCATTCGGTCTTGCCTCTAATATGGCGACACTTATTTCATGTCCAACATGTGGTCGTATCGAAATTGATTTAATTTCAATTGCCAATGAAGTAGAAGAATATATTTCTAAACTTAATGTCCCATTAAAAGTAGCGGTTCTTGGATGTGCGGTAAATGGTCCTGGTGAAGCACGTGAAGCAGATATCGGTATTGCAGGTGCACGCGGTGAAGGTTTACTGTTCATGAAGGGCAAAACAGTTCGTAAAGTGCCTGAAGAAACAATGGTTGAAGAACTGAAAAAGGAAATTGATAAATTAGCAGCTGAAATGGCAGAACAACGAGCTGCTGAAGAAGCAGCTAAAGCAAACGCCTAAGGAGATGCTAGCATGAAAAAGCCTCGCTTTGGTATTGATATTGACGGGACAGTAACATGTCCTAGTACACTTATTCCACATATCAATAAACAGTACAATGTAAATATTACGCTTGACGATGTGTGTGAATATGATTTTTTATCAGCATTTCCGCACCCTGTCGATCGTATAGCATTTAATACATGGTTTAAAGAAAATGAGCCATATATGTACGAGGTATCTGAAACAGCTAAAGATGCGAAAGATATTTTAAATACATGGAAAGAATGCTACGAACTTTATTACATCTCTGCTCGTGGAGAAAATGTATCAGATATTACGGTAAACTGGTTTAATGCACAATCCATCCCGTACGATCATATAGAGCTCATAGGTAGTCACGATAAAATTTCAGTAGCAAAAAAACACGGTGTTGAGGCATTCTTTGAAGATAAGCATGATAATGCGGTTATGCTTGCGGAGGAATTAAAAATACCCGTCGTATTATTTGATACTCCTTATAACCGTCTTGCAATTCCAGACAATGTCGTACGAGTATATAACTGGCAAGAGGCCAACCAATTTATCACTAACTATTTTAAATAAAACAAAAGAGTCGTGTTCATGCGCTGAACACGACTCTTCTAATTCTCTTTATACATCAAGTATCCCACGTAACCAGCGATCAACAAAATTTTCAAAGGTAATCCCATAATTTTCATAGACGTCATGGTACACAAAATAAGTCCCTAATCGCTCAAGTAATTCATCATTAATCTTCATCACAAACCGCTCCCTTTCTTTCGTGAATTTACTAAAATTTCAGATATTTAAAATTCAAACTATCGAACATTCAAGTGGAGGTCGCATCGTTGCAAAACCGTCACAATCTGCCACCTTCATGCCCTTTCTTCGTATTTTTCTTTTCGTTATTATAGTAGTAACAACTTGCAAAACTGGAGGGACTCCTTGTGAGATGGATGACAAAAATGGCTTGTATAACATGCTTTGGAGCATTGCTGGCAGGCTGTGGTGATCGACTATCTGAGATTGAAGAAGCTGTTTCGGGTATTAATTCAGCAGCAGACTCCGCAGCCAGCGCAGTTAGTCGAGATGTACATGCTATACGAGCAATCGACATTAACTATAAAGACACAGCTTTTACTGTTAATGACCTATTTAAAACTATTTTACGTGACACACGCTGGGATTATGACGCGGAAAAAAATGAGCTTCATGTGAGTGGTACATGGCGAGAACCACTATTTTCTGAACAACCATGGGACAATGCGATGAAAAAGCAACTCGCTGAAACGGGTAAAGTAACTGTTACATGTACGATAACGAATAAAACAATTGATAGCGCACTGACCAATGTAACACTAGTATTAAATGATGAAACGATTCTACAAATGAATGGCGAAGAGGCACTTCATCACCTATACGACACATATTTAAAGAAGTAAAGTGAAACTTCAATCAGCGGGGTTTTCCTCATCCCCCACATTAAATAGAGGAACACAAGCTAAAACCTTCACATCCTGTGAAAAAGCTTGTGTGACCAATATCGTGCCGCTGCCGCTTTGCTTTCGCGCAGAAAACATTTGCCGCTGCCGCTTTGCTTTCGCGCAGAAAACATTTGCCGCTGCCGCTTTGCTTTCGCGCAGAAAACATTTGCCGCTGCCGCTT
>NZ_JBIWDH010000007.1:84049-134079 GCF_044761885.1 Lysinibacillus sp. NPDC097231
CCGCGCAGAAAACATTTGCCGCTGCCGCCTTGCTTTCGCGCAGAAAACATTTGCCGCTGCCGCCTTGCTTTCGCGCAGAAAACATTTGCCGCTGCCGCCTTGCTTTCGCGCAGAAAACATTTGCCGCTGCCTCCTTGCTTTCGCGCAGAAAACATTTGTTGTCCCGTACCAATCGGGCTTTTACGGGCAGTTGATCTCCTACTTATGGAGTCTTACTGCCAGTTCATACGGGATAAACTTCGTAGCTCTTCTAACATTTCGTTGTTAGAAAAGCTATTTTTTCTTCGTTTAACCATAATGCCCCTACCTCTATAGAAATCTTACAATTTTGAAATATTAGGCCCGCTAATTTGAAATCTATAAAACCAGCACGTTATAATCAAAGTATCACGTGATGGTTCGGAGGTGTTTGCATTGGGACAGAGAAATTAAAAATTGGCGAACTTGCTGAAAAAACAGGTATTACAAAAAGAACAATCGATTATTACACAAACATTGGCCTGTTAGAAGCAGAACGTTCTACATCAAATTATCGCTACTATGACATTAAAATGATTGACCGACTTCAATTTATTGAGCAACGCAAACAACAGGGTCTTTCACTTGTAGAAATTCAACACCAACTAAACATCACACCGTATGAAGAAATCGATGTACAAATGCTACGTATAAAAATGCAAGACTTAGAACATGATGTAACTTCTCTACTAGAAAAAATGAACAAGCAAGACAATATAAGAATTGAAACGATTAAAAAAAATGTTTCACCCGAAAGTATTGCACTCATGCAATCTTTACTTTTACTTATTCATAATTAGGAGGTGACGTTCTGTCTATACAGAACGACTATTTGGAGACCATACTTAACTTATCGATTTTTATCATTTTATTAGCTTTAACTGGCTTTTTCGTGGCAACAGAATTTGCCATTGTAAAAGTACGTTCCTCAAGGCTTGACCAATTGATTTTAGAGGGTAATAAAAAAGCCATTTCTGCTAAGCATGTTGTGAGCCATTTAGATGAGTACTTATCTGCCTGTCAACTTGGTATTACTGTAACAGCCCTTGGTATCGGGATGGTCGGTGAAAAAACGTTTGAATTTATGCTACATCCACTTTTCGCAATGATTGGCATTTCGGATAAGTATATGACGATTTTCACAATTGGTAGCGCTTTTGCCATTGCAACATTTTTACACGTTGTTGTCGGCGAGCTAGCCCCAAAAACTGCTGCGATTCAAAAGGCTGAAACGATTACACTTCTTTTTGCCAAGCCCATTATGCTGTTCTATAAAGTGATGTATCCATTTATCTGGTTCTTAAATGGTTCAGCTCGAGTATTAGTTGGCATATTCGGCATGAAGCCTGCTTCTGAGCATGAGCTTTCCCATACAGAGGAAGAGTTGCGATTATTGCTATCTGAAAGCTTTAAAAGTGGTGAAATCAATAAAACAGAGCTAAAGTTTGTAAATAATGTCTTTGAATTTGACGAGCGTATTGCACGCGAAATTATGGTTCCTCGAACAGAAATTGTTGGCATTGAAAAAAATGAATCATTTACTAACATCATTCATTTTATTGCCGCTGAAAAATATACTCGATATCCTATTTATGACGGTGACCGAGATAATATTTTAGGCTTTATCAACGCCAAGGAATTGTTTACACATGGTTTGCTTGAGCAGTTAACGGACGATTCTTTAAACCTCGAGGAATTCATTAATCCTGTGATTCGGGTGATCGAAACCATTCCCATTCAACAATTACTTGTGCGTATGCAAAAAGAGCGAATTCATATCGCCATTTTAATGGATGAATATGGTGGAACATCCGGGTTAGTTACAGTCGAAGATATTTTAGAAGAAATTGTTGGTGAAATTCGTGATGAATTTGACGATGACGAAATTGCAGAAATCCGAAAAGTAAGTGACAGTCACTATATATTAAATGCAAAAATGCTCGTTGAGGACGTTGAAAATCTACTAAATATAACGCTTGATGCAGAGGAAGTCGAAACATTGGGCGGTTGGTTCTTAACAGTGAATAATGGCATTAAAGCAACAAAAAATATTGAGCTAACTCCGTATGTATTTAGTATTTTTGAACAGCAAGGTCATCAGATACATTACATCGAGGTTCGTCCCCTTCGCAAAGTTATACCTACTGTAACAGAAATCTTATAATACTGTACGATTTTCTTAATAGTTTATAACAATTTTAGCTTCACAATTATTATTCAAATAAGGCTGTAATAGTTTTTCAAATACTTTTGTCTTATTCCATTATTAGCCATATCCCTTTATAATAAAATATGAATATGATTTTATTTTCAGGGGGCATCACATATGAAATTGTTTAAACTTTATCATTCTGACGGTATTCACATTATTACTGACGTCAAAAAACACAAAACTAACATCGAATTAAAAACTATTACCGGTGAAGTTTTATATATTATTGTTGTTACAGATGAAAACTATACAGTGTACGATGATCGCTTTGCTGGTGCTTCAAAGCAATTAAATTCTGTAGAGGCATTTGATATTGACGGAAACTTCCGTAGCCTAGATTTTGATAATATGCGCACACTTTTTAAAGAGGCATTTACGATGTTATTACAAGAAATCGCTGAATGTGTCAATGATAAAGACGAGTTAGTAGATATTGATACACTACGTCACAAAGTAAGTGCTCAAATTAAAGGAATCCATTTCCGCGTTATTTCTGACACTAAAAAATACGAGATTTAAACATGAAACAGACTGTTCAAAGCAATTTTTGGCCAGTCTGTTTCACATTACATAACTTAACTTGTAGGAAATTCAAAAGCACCTCTTTCTTACTTGAGGTATAATTGTTCTTAACTATCTGAAAGAAAGGGTGTTTGGATGAATCGTGAACAATTAATCACACTCATTTCAGAAAAACTGAAATTAATCCGTACAGAAAAAGATTTAACACAGGATCAGATGAGTGATTTACTAGGACTGTCCAAAAAAACACTTGTTCAAATTGAAAAAGGTCGTATTCAAACTGGTTGGACCACAGCGGTTGCAGTCTGTGCATTATGCCGGGAAAGCTCAATTTTACAACACGAACTTGGCGGTGACCCACTCGAGCTTGTTGACTTAATCATTAACAACGGAACATTACTGCCTAAGGAAAAAACGATGGGTGGATACATATGGTGGAAAAGTCTTCATGAGCACAATGGGTATCGCCTACAGCAGAACGTTATTAGTCAGCATTTTCGAATATTAGATGCAAACAACTACCGACTTCTCTCAACATTTGACGAGCAAATAGCTAAGGAAGAATGGGCTAAGCTTAACGACTAATTCAATGTTAGTTTGCCAAATACTCGCACTAGAGAGGAAGTTTGCCAATCCTTCTGATACTTGTGCGAGAGGCAATATAGTTCCTTTATTTCCTTTGCTTCTACATAACACTATTCCCCTCACCTTTGAACAACGCCTTTTTAAACCTCTTTGAGCAATATCACTTCGTTTTTAAACGACTCCTTATAGTGAACAAGCTATATAATTCCCGTACACTTAAAATAATGATAAATAGATCGCGAGCAATTTTTCGTAGCCAAAAAGGATTTTCCAACATTCTAGACAAATGAATAAAGAAATGGAATCACGTTATCATATGCTAAAGTGAAACTAGAAACTTTTGGTATGGAGTGATAACTTCACAACTACTCTATTCTAGGGAAGTTAGACCAGTCGAATTTTGCTGAACTATTCTCTATACTTATTAGTAACTGTTCTTATATTGGAAAGGATGCTTTTTATGGGTCGAAAATTGGCAATTAGTGATATACATGGGGAATTAGAACTTTTTGAAGAATTATTAATAAAAGTTAATTATGATACTATGCAAGATCAGCTATTTTTACTTGGAGATTATATTGATCGAGGGCCTGCATCCTGTGGTGTTTTAAATTTAGTAGGTGAATTGCAAGCAAAGGGTGCACAAGTTCTCTTAGGAAATCATGAAGCCATTATGCTAAAAGCCTGTCGCTCAGGTCATCCTAAACCTTGGAGTCATTGGGTTGGACTTTGTGGTGGCGATGCAACACTTGCCAGCTATGGCTATCATCTAGATGATTTTGAGGAAGCCATTCAAAACAATACATTATCTAGTTTTATTCAGACTTTATCAAAGCTCGAAGAACATTTACAACTTATCGAAACATTTGGCACTTATATTGAATTAGAGGATGCCATTTTTGTACATGGTGGAGTTGTACCTGGAGTAGCTTTGACTGAAACTGACCCAATGCAATTTTTATGGATTCGTGATGAATTTCATGTCGGTTATCAAGGAGAGAAAACGGTAATCTTTGGTCATACTCCTACCTACAGACTTCACCAGAATCCAACAGATTACAGTGTCTATGTTGGTGAAAATAATATCATTGGTATTGATGGTGGCGCTGTTTTTGGAGGTCAATTACATGCTTTAGAATGGCCAAGTCGTCAAATCATCTCAGTGGAAAACGAAAAGCCAACAAGTATAAAATAATTTGTTGGCTTTTCGTTCTAAATGAAAGTTCTAATACAATTTAAAGATAACACCTACTAAAGAGTAGACAATCACTGTTGAAAATAAAATGGTCATATGGAACAGTGAGAAAACAAACATTTTGGTCGCCCATTTAATTTGATCCTTGTTACTATGATAGCCGTAAATACTCATAACAAGCCATGCAATGCTAAGCAATAGCGCAACAAGCATAATGCCAACACTTAAAGTTCCGAATAAGAAGCTTGATAAGATCAATAAAATTAAATAAAAGTTCGTTTGATAATAAGTACGTCGCATTCCTTTTACAACAGGAAGCATCGGAACACTTGCCGCTTCATAATCTGCATGTTTACGAATGGCAATTGCATAAAAATGAGGCATTTGCCAAATAACCATGACAAAAAATAGGCCAAGTATGGCAGGATGTGTAATATCCGTAGAAACTGCAGCCCAACCGATTAAAGGTGGTACCGCACCACTTATACTTCCGATTTCCGTATTATATATAGTGCGTCGTTTTGTCCACATTGTGTACGGTACTACATATAAAAATACACCTAGGAGGCCAAATGCTGCAGCTAGTGGCGAAGCAAGTCCTAGTACAGCTGTCCCGATAATGAGCAGGGCAATAGCTAATATCAACGTAGATTTCGCTGACATTTCACCTGTTACGGTTGGCCGACTTTGTGTACGAGGCATAATAGCGTCAATATCTCGATCATAGACATTATTAAATGCCCCAGCAGCGCCAATAACAAATGCCGAACCGATCGTTGCAAAAATAATTTCAGGTATATTTTCTACAAAAGTCATTTTGTTTTTGTACATCCCTAGCGTTAAACCAGCCCACATAGGAATTAAATTTGATTTAATAATTCCTGTTTTGACTGTCTGCGCTAAAATAGTAGAGCGTGAGGACTTCCCTGAAGATTTCTCGGAAAGTTGTGATTGCTGCTCAGTCTTTAGATTTTGTTCCATTCATTTTAATTCCTTTTCTCTCATAATTTCTACACGCTTACCCGATAGAAAGCGACAAATTTTGCATTAATCATATCAAATTATTATTTTACCTCTTTAGATAGAGTCTGTCTTCATGTTCACATAAAGTACATGATTTCCTTTATCTCTTCATTGTCGATTTCACAACATCTTCTATGATACCACCGTCTGACGTGAATTTGAACCTAATTGGCTTGATTCCTGCATATTGCTATTCAAGAAAAACAATCTGCTCTATACTTATGTGTATGCTTTAACTAAATAAAGGAGTGTCTACCACGTGAAATACGGATTTATCGGCCTCGGAAATATGACTACAGCCATCATTAAAGGAATGTGCAAAAGCGGAGATTTCGATTCTACTTTTATTTATGGCTATAATCGCACCAAAGTAAAAACCACAAAATTAGCAACCTCCTATGGTATTCAAACAGCAAGCTCTATTGCAGATATTATGTCAAATTGTGACGTCATTATCCTTGGAGTCAAACCCCAAATGCTGCCAGATGTATTACCAGAGGTGAAAAAACATTTGCATAGCAACCATGTTATTGTTTCCATTGCTGCAGGTAAAAATATTACATACTTACAAGAGTATTTATCTGAAGTTACCCCTATTATTCGTGTCATGCCAAATATTAACGCTCTCATCGGTGCTTCTACAAGCTGCTATACAGCAAGTGAACAGGTATCAGATGCACACCTTCAATGTGTCATTTCACTGTTTGAAACAGTTGGTACAATTATCGAAGTGCCTGAGCATTTATTTTCCATATTCACAACGATTGGTGGTGCTTCACCAGCATTTACCTATATGTATATTGACGCATTAGCACGTGCGGCTGTACGTGAAGGTATGCCAAAAAGCATGGCACTTGATATCGCAGCAAATGCAGTGCTAGGTAGTGCAAAAATGATTTTACAATCACAGGAACATCCGTGGGCACTTGTCGACCAAGTTTGCTCGCCAGGCGGAACTACTATTCAGGGCGTGTCGTCATTACAAAGCAATCATTTTGAAACAACTATTCATGATGCAGTTGCTGCCGTGACTGACAAAGACCGCAGCTTATCGTAATAGCTTAGCTTTAAACCTAATAAAGATTAAAATGAAAACCGAGACCTATCATGTCTCGGCTTTTCATTTTATTAAATATTTTCTTGTAATTCCTGCGCTAGAAATGCTGTAAGATCACTTATATTTTCAGGAGTAACACCATGACCATCTGGATATTGTTTAAATATCACATTTGCACCAAATTGTTCAAATAGCTCTTTACTTTCAATTCCCCATTGAGATGGGATGACATAATCATAGTCACCGTGAGAGATAAATGCCTGTAAATGATTGACTGAGCGAATTGCATATTCTTCTGTTACGAATTTTGGCGTGTAGCCACTTAATGCTACTATACCTGAAATTAAGTTCCCCATAACAAAGGCAAGCGACTGTGCCAGAACAGCCCCTTGACTGAAGCCAAGCACGTATACTTTATGTGGGTCAATTTGATATTCATCAATTGCCTCTAACATAAATCTTTGTAAGGCCACTAAAACTTTATCAAAAATTTCTCGATCTGGTTTACCCACCTCTTGGATTGTGAAGAAAGCGTAGCCAGGCTTCTGTGTGATTGGACCACGTAAGCTAAAAACATGACATTGCTCTTTAAAATCCTGCACTAATTGTGGTAAATCATCTTCATTACTACCCATCCCATGCAATAAAAAAATCGCTGGATATTTTTTATTCGGGTCCATTGTCGTAGGTTGTGTATGTTTAAATGTAAATGGTGTATTCATTAAATAAAATTCCTTTCAGGTGAACTTCATATTCTCTTAAGACAAACTAGATTAATTTTGTTTTATTGATAATGCTGTCTATATGATAAGCTATATAGCCGTTAATAATACGGATCGTTTCTTGTGGATCTGCATTAAAAAGTATTTTTGATTGCTCTGGTGTTGAGACAAGTACCGTTAACAAATCTATGCGCATTGAATGTCCAGCAGAGCTATAGGCATAATCATATACAATATCTTCCTCTGTCATGCCTGCTGTTTCATATTGCTTATGGAATAGTTCTTTTGCGGCATCCATTTGTTCAGCGACTTGCTGACGAATACGCATTTGATGCATCAATAGCTCTTCCTCGAGAACTGTTGGCATTAACCACTCTTTCTTTTCAAGCATTTTCAAAAATTCATGTTCCCAAACTTGCTCATTTTCAGTAAAATACAGCATATTCATCATAAGTCTATCCCAAAAATCAATTTGAGATTGTGCCGAATCACGTTGCATTTCGATGGTTTCTTTAAAGTGCTGTTCAACCGACATCACATTCATATTACGCACTAAATGATAACATACATTTTCAATAAACTTATTTGCCACTTCTTGTGCCATAAAAAAACCCGTCCTTTATATCTACAAATCATTGCCTCACTATCATACCATGATTGTAGAATATAAAGAAACGGGCAACGCTTAAGCCTGCAATGTTGGTTGTTGGAATAACACTGAAACGCCTGATTCGATAGCAGCACTTCCGACAGCTTTGGCTACGACACCTGCAACACGCTCATCCAATGACTTTGGAATGATAAATTCTTCACATAACTCTTGATCTGATACTAATGAAGCAATCGCCCCTACAGCTGCCAGCTTCATCGCTTCATTAATATCTGTCGCTCGAACATCTAATGCACCACGGAAAATACCAGGGAAGGCAAGCATATTGTTCACTTGATTTGGATAATCGGAACGACCAGTCCCCATCACTCGAACACCCCACGCACGAGCATTATCGTATGTAATTTCAGGGTTAGGATTTGCTAAAGCAAAGACAATTGGATCTGCATTCATAGATTCAATATGTGCTTTTGTTAACAGATTGGCAACTGAAACGCCGATAAAGACATCACTTTTTGTAATGGCATCCTCCAATGTACCTTGAAGATTTTGTGGATTTGACAATTTCGCAATTTGCGCCTTAATGCTATTCATGCCTTCTTCACGACCATCATATATAATTCCTTTTGTATCACACATAACCACATTTTTATAGCCTATCTGAAGTAAAAGACGTAAGATAGCAATACCTGCCGCACCAGCACCATTTATCACTACTTTCATATCCTCTGGTTTTTTGTTGACGATTTTTATAGCGTTTAATAAGCCTGCCCCTACAACGATAGCCGTACCATGCTGATCATCGTGAAACACTGGAATATTACATTCCTGGCGTAGACGGTCCTCTATCTCAAAACAGCGTGGTGCTGAAATATCCTCTAGATTAATGCCCCCAAATGTTGGCGCAATCGCTTTAACAGTACGCACAATCTCATCTACATCTTTTGTAGCAAGACAAATTGGAAACGCATCTACATCTGCAAAGCGTTTCAATAAAATAGCCTTTCCTTCCATTACAGGCAGTGCAGCTTCTGGTCCTATATCACCTAGCCCAAGTACCGCTGTTCCATCAGTTACTATTCCAACTAAATTCCCTTTGATTGTATAATCGTACACAGCCTGAGGATTATTCTCGATTTCTATACAAGGCTGTGCAACTCCTGGTGAATACGCTAGACTTAAATCATATGTATCCTGTACAGGTACTTTCGCAACAATTCTCATTTTCCCCTGTGCTTCTCTATGCATTTCTGCAGCTTTTTGCATAATATCCATTAATCAAACTCCTCTTTTCATAAGATTCATATTAACGTTCATAAATTATCGAATTTATTTTTATTGCAAAACTATTCTTACAATTTAACTTTGAAAATTATATTACTTCACTTGAGTAAAGTCAACGCCACAAAACTTATTCTCATCAAGAACTAGAAAAGTTGTTATTATTTTGTGAATATTAAGAAAAATATAAATCGTTTACATTGGAATACTATCCAAAAATAGGGTTTTCTTTTTAAAGCAATTCACTTTATCTGTTTGTCTGAATATATTTAGTGTTTCCTATCTGTTAACAATAAAAAAACATCCCCGTTATACCATGAAACGAGGATGTTCTATAAAGTGGAACATATTGTACCTGACGATTCGCTTTCGATACAGCCGTTAAAGCGGGAGAAAGCTCTATGCTTCAAGTGCCGTAATGGTATCTAAAATACCTTTTGCATTTTTGTGAAGCGTTTGGTAGCTTTCCTGTAAAATATTAGGAGGTATCGGTTTACTAAATAAGAAGCCCTGAACTGTGTCGCATTTGCTTGCTACTAAATAAGATAACTGCTCCCGCTCCTCTATTCCCTCTGCAACCACTTTAAGCTGTAGATGTTTTGCCATAGAGAGAATCATATCTACTAATGCTTTATCAGTAGAATCAGATTTAATTTTTTGAACGAAAGAACGATCTATTTTTAAGCAATCGATTGGAAAATCCTTTAAATAAGATAATGACGAATAGCCTGTTCCAAAATCATCTACCGCGATAGTAACACCAAGTGCCTTTAATTGCTTTAAGATAGTCGTCATATGATCGATATGAATGCTCATACTTTCGGTTATTTCTAGCTGCAAATATTGTGGCTCTAAATGGGTTTTCTCAAGCACATGTTGGATCATTTCAACTAAATTTTGCTGAAAGAGTTGACCTAATGATAGATTGACCGCTACTTTAATCGGTGGCAATCCAGCAGCTTCCCACTGCTTCACCTGTTTACAGGCTGTTTCTAACACCCATTGACCAATTGGAATAATTAATCCTGATTCCTCAGCAATTGGAATGAAAACTCCAGGGGAAATCCACCCTTTCTTTGGGTGCTGCCATCTAACCAAAGCCTCTACAGACGAAATCTGACCCGACTTTAAATCTATTTGCGGTTGATATTCTAAAAAAAGCTCTTGATTGTCTAAGGCATCGTGTAAATCATTTTCTAATAAAAGCCGTTCAGTCATTCCGCTAGACATTGGCGATTCATAAAATTGTATACGCGATGGTGTTTTATGTGCCTCATGCATAGCGTATAGTGCAAACCTAACAAGCTCCTCCTCCTTATAAGAATCTGTTGGAAATAATGCAATACCAATATTTAATTGACTATTTAGTGAAAAATGCTGTATTTGGAATGATTCTTCCATAACAGATTGCAACTGCCGACTAAGTTTGGTTAATTCATTAACATTATTTACGTCATCTACAAAAACGACAAAATAGTCTTCTCTCAGTATGCATAATAAATATTTCTCTGGTAAAACATTTTTTAGCCTTTGCGCTATGAGACCTATCATTTGGTCTGCATATGTACTCCCTAAAGAAGCTTTCATAGCAGAAATTCTTTCTATACCAATAGCAAGAATAGCCTTTTGTGATTTTGATATGTATAAATTTTCTCTTAATGATTCCATTAAAAAACGATCATTTGGCAAATCCGTAACTTCATTATGATATGCCATAAAATGCATTTTTTCACGAGACTTTTCTAAATGTTCTTGTGTATCGATCAACTGCTGAAAAGGTTGTTCAATAGATGAAAAATAAATAGCTCTAAATAAAAAATAATAAGCACTCAACTGGAGAATATGCCCAATAAAATTTTTAATGTCATATACATCTCGATAAATTGTAAAAAGATAATCACTCATGATTAAATAAATGGCACTACCAAGCAATAAAAATACAATTTTTGGCGCTGCTTTAAAATATTTAAACAAGATAACCATAATCGCTAAATGAAATAGCACAGCTATAAATTGTAAAGTATTCTTTAAGCTTGTCGGGCCTTCACCTTCGATCATAAGTGATGGTAATATTTTCGTTGGTGCATATATGACCATTGAACAAATAATGATTATTATGAATGGCATACTATAAATAAACCAACGATAGGTTGTACCAATTTCCTTTTCCTTTATGAAAAAAATAACAAAAAAGCCGATTGATAGTAGTAATCGACCTATTATGTAAAACCATGTTGCAGCATAAGGTGTGCTCTCCGTAATAAAAAATGGCATTCCTTTATAGGAGAGTGTATGAGCCATTTCGATTAAACTAATCGTTAAAAATAAAGCTCCTATATAGAGAACTCTGTTAGACAAAATAAAGGGCGAAATTAACCACGTCTGAATCGAAATGGTCATTGTCACCACAATAATGAGAATTTCCATCATTAAATGAATCGTTACATAGTTGTTCTCACCAAATATTCCATAAAACGTATCACTACCTAAGCCAATAACGATTAAAAGAATCATCATTATTAGAATGAATTGAATACCTTTCCTTATAAACGGAAAATCCTCATTAAATTTCCACACAATAACTCCCCTCCTTAATCTAAAAATATCCTATTTCTATGACAATTTTTTCATCAAATAATTTTGGCATAATTATACTATAAGATTACCATGAAATATCGACTTTTCAATCAAACTAATTAGAATAGATAGTCATTATGTGAAAACAATGTGAGAAAATTGTTTCTTTATGAATGCTTCCTTACCTAAATTTCCCTAAAAAAGATGCCTCAATTTTTTGAGACATCTTCTAGCTGCTATGAAAATACATAGTTATCCATATTATCTATTGTATTTTGAATAGCATCCTTTAACGATCGTTGATGCTCGTCACAAACAGCTAGCGCCTCCTCTAACGTTATCGCTGCATTTGCTATAAACGGTGCCATCTGTAAATCCTTCGCTAATTGAATCAGGACAAGCGCTTTATTCCATTTCCAGCGCGCATTTTTAGGATCTAAGGTAATAGCTTGCTCTAAATAACCAAGTGCATCGAATGGCATCCAGCCGAAACGATGCATCGTTTGCCCTGTGATACCCCAATATAAAGCCTTATTCGGGCTTTCTTTTACTGCTTGTTTGAAACAATGGACACTCTCATTGTAATGATGTGCAAACAAAAACAATTCACCCTGTGTAAAAAATGACTGTGCCTTTTGAATTGGCATGCCAGTTTTAGCGACTTCTTCAAGTTCCTTTATGCGCTGAGAAAATGCTTCTTCATCTTTAATCGCACGGATTTCTGCAACGGCATCCGATTCAGGATAGCTTTCATCTGCACGTTCCGCATGCTGAATCTCTACTGCTAGCGTCGGCTTTGGATAGCTAGCAAAATCATACTCTTCCAATAATTTAATATATTTATCAGCTAATGCTTTCTCTGTGTCATCTGTCACCTGCTTAGCAGCCTCATAGCATTTCATTAGCTCTCCATTATAAAAATAATCATCCAATGTCATTCAATATACCTCCAGTGTATAACTTTTCAGTATATTTAGTATACACTACAAAAATAAAAAAGACTGATCAAAAATAACTTTTGATACAGTCTTAGCTTTCCCTATTTCTTTAATACTACTGTATTTAAGAAAGAGCGTAAATCCTCTTCCTTTAAAGCCCCTACAAAACGGTTAACTTCTTTGCCGTCTTCAAAGTGAATGAAAGTTGGTGTCGCTTCAATATTGTATTTATCCCATAGATCTCCATATTCATAAACATTGAGTTGGGCAATGTTGATCCCAAGGTCTTTAGCAATTGGCATTAAGATTGGCGTGAAAGCTTGACAGTGCACACACGTTGGACTAAAGAAGTATGCATTTACATCTTCACCCGCTTTGATCTTAGCTTCTAACTCATCAGGTAACATAATGTTTTGGTAATTTTCATCATCCAATTGGTCAATTGTTTCTTGCTTTAATTTTTTGTCGCCATAAGGATTATTTGCGCTTGCTAATTTGCTATCGTTTGATACTTTTGTTAGCACAATTATTGCTGCAAATAACACAACAATAACTGCACCAATAATTAGTAGTTTTTTCACTAAATGAGCTCCTCCTTTTTTACACTAAAAATACCCTAATTTTAGTGCATTCACGAATGATTATAAAGTGTTTTTAAAACCTAGTAAACTAATTTGTCTTTGAAAATAAGTTTCCCCGCAATTCAAACATAATTTATCTCACATTTGGGAAGATACATATATAAAACTTAATACGAAGGTGGAGTGGTTAATATGAAACTCGCTATCCAACATGTTTTTCAAATTTATAAACGCGATATCCATAATATTTTAACAAACTGGGTAGTTGCTGTCATTATTGGAGGACTCATCTTTTTACCTTCTCTTTATGCGTGGCTCAATATTTATGCCTCTATGGATCCCTATGCGCATACGACCAATATGAAAATTGCTATTGTCAATGAAGATATAGGAACGAATGTTAGGGGAGAAGATATTAACGTTGGAAATGAGGTAGTAGATAATTTAGGTGCAAATAAAAACTTTGCATGGCAGTTTACATCTCGTGAAAAAGCCATTGATCATTTAAAAAATGGGGACTATTTTGCGTTGATTGTGATCCCTAGTGATTTTTCTCAAAAACTAACCTCAATACTTTCGAATCAGCCAACAAAAGCAAATATCGATTATTATGTAAATGAAAAAATAAATCCAATTGCACCCAAAATTACTAGTAAAGGTGCCAGTGTCCTTACCCAGCAAGTTTCTAGTGAATTTGTATCAACTGTCAACGGAACACTCTTCTCCATTTTTAATACGATCGGTGTTGAGATGGAAAAAGATATTCCTGACTTTAGAAAATTTGAAAGTTATGTTTTTACCATTGAACAACATCTTCCTGATATTGAAACGTTTTTAGCAAAAACCGCTCAAGGTGGAAAAGAAGCTGAGACATTATTAGACCATACAATGACTAAAATACCTGAGGTTGAAAAATTAACAAATGATGGTCAAACAACTATTCAACAGGGTTTAAAACTAATGAATGAAGCTGAGACATTGTTCAACCAGCTATCTCCAACCATAAAAAAGGATTTAGGAACTGTACAAAATATTGCTCAACATTTTTCAGAAATAGTAGAGAAGCTACAAAATGCTAATGCGAGTACAGCTACCATTACGCAAACAAAAGAAATAGTCCAAAAACAGCTTGAGACATCTCGTGAGAAGATAAAAAATAGCATTCAAACACTTGAAGCACTTCAAAAATTAACGCAAGCTGATGCTGAGGCGCGTAAGCAGCTAGAAAACACACTGCAAAACATCATTACTACACTTCAGCAAAGCAATACTGATGGCGCAAATAATAAAGTCATTGAACAACTGGAAGCCTTACATGGAGATTTACAGGCCAATCCTAGTTTAATCGATCATTCTTTAAATGCTCTAACATCATTAAATCAATTAGATACTTCGTTAACAGATACCTTAAGTAAAATAAAGCAGTTAGATCAAACTGATATAGAAACGATTAAAAAAGATATCGCTGATGTTCAAAGTGTTGCACAAAATGCTGCGAACAATCTTAATCAATTTCTGACCTATTATAACGATCAGCTAGAACCGCATATTCATACGACCTTGTCTACTGCGAAAAATACTTTAACAAATGCTTCATCTATGTTATCGGATGTAAAAAATTTCATCCCTCAAGCAACAGATCGTTTGACAGATGCCAAGAATTCATTAGATACGGCCAATAAGACCATTAGTAAAGTACAATCTGAATTTCCAACTCTCAGCGCAAAAATTCGAGGTCTTGCAGATAAGCTGCGAACATTAGAAAGTGAAGCTGATATTTCCGAAATCGTTCAATTATTGAAAAATGATGTGAATGCTGAGCGAAATTTCTTTGAAGAGCCTATTAAGCTCGAGGAGCATAGAATGTTTCCAATTGCTAATTATGGTACAGCCATGACACCCTTTTACACGGTGCTTTCCATCTGGGTTGGTTGTTTATTATTAATTTCACTTTTATCTGTAGATATTCACAGTAATACTCAGTACGGCATTCGTGAAATATACTTTGGACGTTTATTAACATTTGCAACTTTTTCATTTATACAAACACTCATTATTACAATTGGAGATTATGTTCTTTTAGATGGATCAATTAGTGCACCTTTTAACTTTATATTATTTGGGCTTTTTATAAGCGTAACGTTTGTTACGGTTGTCTATACACTAGTATCGGTATTTGGAAACGTTGGAAAAGCATTAGCCATTGTGATGTTAGTACTACAGATTGCAGGTTCTGGCGGCACATATCCTGTTGAATTACTACCGAAGTTCTTCCAAATAATAAATCCATTTTTACCTTTTACTTACGCTATAGAAATGATGCGTGAGGCAGTTGGAGGTATTATTTGGACAAAGGTATGGGTTGATGTTGCCTTTTTATCTTGCTTCTGGCTAACCTTTATATTATTTGGTTTCTTCTTAAAAAAATTACTAAGTGAGAAAATGGAACTTTTGATGAACAAAACACGCGGGTCAGATATATTTCATTGATTTCCGCCTGCGCTTCCTATAAATGTTAAGGGGAACAATGTTATAATGAAAATATTGTAAACATGTAGGAGGCGCTTTTTTTGAAAAAACTTATATTTATTTTTGCTATGTCGTTATTAGTGTTAAGTGCTTGCGGTAAAGATAAACAAAGTGTTGAAAAAAATCACAACGAAACGCAGACAGAAGCTTCACATGAAGGACATGAACATGCTTCTGGAGATATACAGGAGGAAACTGCATCAGCTGATGTATTACCATCGTTTTTAGAGAATCAATCTGAAAATATTCGCTTAGTGTATCAAATCGCTGGACAGTCAACAGAAATTCTAGAGTGGATACCATGCTATTGTGGCTGTGGTGAATCAGTTGGACACAAAAGTAATCTAAACTGCTTTATTCAGGAAAAGCGTAAGGATGGATCTATCGTCTGGGATGATCACGGTACCCGCTGTATCGTTTGCCTTGAAATCGCTGTCCAATCGGCAAAAATGCATAAAGATGGCATGAGTCTCAAAGAAATTCGCCAAACAATTGATGACACATATAAAGAAGGCTATGCCAAACCAACGCCTACTGATATGCCCGCATAATAACAAAAAGATGCTGAGACAAAAGTGTTTCAGCCAACAAAAATACCGAACTATCCAATAAAACGCTCATGAAGTGTTTCGGAATAGTTCGGTTTTTCTATTTATCATGTTTTATTAATTTAGAGATTATTTCGGCTTTAAAGGAACCATTTAGTTATGTCCCAGCTTCTTTGTTATTTTACTAGCTGTAGCACCGTTTTAAAATGCGGATGATCTGCACATTGTAGTAACTCATATAAAATCATTTCCGTGCTTGTAGGTAAAATACCAAGTGCGTTCATCTTTGCTAAACCTATCTCTTTATTGCCTTTGGTACGAGAGGACACTGCATCTACAACAACTTCTACCTCTAGTCCCTGTTCTTTCAGTTGTCGTGCAGTTTGGTATACACAAATATGCGTTTCGATTCCCGTAATGATAAATTGAGAACGACCACTTGCCTTCAATGCAGCAACAAACTCTTGTTCCTGACAAGCACTAAAAGCCATTTTCGCTATTGGTTGCCCTTGAAGATGTTGAGCAATATCTAAGGCAGTACCACCTAAACGACCTGGATTTTGTTCTAGCCATAAAACCGGTACCTCCAATGCTTTCATTGCTTGTACCAACTTGGATATATTGTGAATCACTTCTTCACTCTCGTCTACAATTGTCGCTAACTTACCTTGTACATCAACGACAATCAAACATGCTTCTTCTACTGTAAACATTCAAACACCCCTTTGCACATAGTCACACTCCATTATACCGAAATTGCTTGGTTTATGTAGGAAATAAGGAATAAGAGCCTCATTGCCCCATTAAGCTTGGTTTCATAGTAGAATATGATTACAAAGAAGCTTACAATTAAATCTATCCCCGCAAATAAACACGAACATTTTATTGATTCAATTAACTTCCAGGGTACAAATTACGAAAGACAAATCAATTTACGCCTATTTATACGTTTGTTCGTTCGTGTTTAAATCAAAAAAGCTAGATGAATTTAACTTAATTTTGTACAATTTGTTGCAAGCCTGACGTTATTCTGCTTAAATATTGAGAATTTTATTTTTTCTCTTGAAAATTGCGTTATAATCCAGTAAAGTGCTTTTATCCCGCTTTAACGATCGATAAGTCGCCGCCCTCAAGATAGAAGGTCAGTTATAGGCGATTAGCTACCGTTGAAGCACATGGTTCGACTAGAAATCTGCGGAGGAAGAATAACCTCCTTCTCTGATTGAAGTTTCACCTTATTAAACAAAACAAGGAGTGTACCACTTTGACACAACGTGCATACAATTTTAACGCAGGCCCATCAGCATTACCGCTAGAAGTATTAGAAAAAGCCCAACAGCAATTAGCAAACTTCCGTGATTCAGGTATGTCAATTATGGAGATGAGCCATCGCAGTGCTATTTTCGATGAAGTACATAATGAAGCAATTGCTTTATTAAAAAAGCTTTATGCTATCCCAGAAAACTATGAAGTTCTTTTCCTTCAAGGTGGAGCAAGTCTTCAATTCACTATGGTACCTATGAACTTCCTTCAAGCAGATCAAAAGGCAAGCTACGTATTATCAGGCTCATGGTCTGAAAAAGCATTCAAAGAGGCTAAATTTTTTGGTACGCCTGTTGAAGCAGCTAGTACAAAAGAAAACCAATACCGTAATATCCCAGCGTTAGCCGACATTCAGTTCAATGAAAATGATGCATATGTCCATATCACTTCAAACAATACGATTTACGGTACACAATGGACGGAATACCCTGAAACAGGTAATGTACCGTTAGTTGCGGATATGTCTAGTGATATTCTTTCAAAACCAATTGATGTAAGCAAATTTGGTCTTATCTATGCCGGGGCTCAAAAAAATCTTGGCCCATCAGGTGTAACAGTTGTCATTATTCGTAAAGATCTATTAGAAAAGGCAAATAAAAATATCCCTACAATGTTAAAATACACAACACATGCTGACAGCAACTCTTTATACAATACACCTCCAACTTTTGGTATCTATATGTTAGGTGAAGTATTAAAGTGGGTGGAATCTAAAGGCGGCGTTGCTGAAATTGCGAAGCATAATGAATTAAAGGCAAAAGTAATTTACGATGCTATCGACAATAGTAATGGCTTCTATAAAGGTCATGCAACACCTGAAAGCCGTTCTTTAATGAACATTACTTTCCGTGTCACTGATGAAGAGCTTGAAAAGCAATTCCTTGTTGAAGCAAAAGCAGCAGGATTCGTTGGACTAAATGGACATCGTTCTGTAGGTGGTTGCCGTGCTTCTACTTATAATGCTGTACCATTAGAGGCCTGTGAAGCATTACGCGACTTCATGGTAGCTTTCCAACAAAAACATCAATAATCAAAAAAACAGGGCTGTCTAACCTGTCAAATAGACTGTGGAAATAATCAAAATACACTTAGCGGCTTGAGTCCCGATTACTAATGGACTCAGGCCTTTTCTTTTCCTTTTTTTCTTAAAATAAGCAATACATTAATAGAAAATAAAAAACTCTGTCAAAGGTTATTTTGACAGAGTTTCATGTTTACATTCAGGACATTTACCATAAATCTCGAATTTATGATTTTCAATCTCATAGTCTGGAAGTTTTTCTCCAAGCATTTCCATAGGGCAAACATTTAGCTCCTTGACATTACCACAATCCATACAAATAAAATGATGGTGATGATGTGCAGACTCACAATGCATACGGAAATTACGTTCTCCGGATAGTTCTGTTTCCTCCAATATTCCAAGCTTCACAAATGTTGCTAAGTTGCGATAAATCGTATCAAAACTCATGCCTGGAAAATCTTTTTTTATAACATCTAGTAAGTCACGGGCAGTTAGATATTTATCAGTTGCTGCAAACATATCTAATATTAACTCCCGCTTATCTGTTTTTTTATAGCCGTTCTCTTTTAAAATTTCCCACGCTCTTGAAATATTCACTGTGCTACCTCCCCTTGTTTTGCAGCCATTTTAAATACTACTTTTTTACCTAGTATCACAAGTAACAAAATGAAGATGGAAGTGACCACAATTGTACCACCTGGCGCTAAATCTAAATAATAAGCACTTACTAAACCGATTAACACAGCCGTTTCGCCAAACACAATTGCATAGATAATCGTTTGCTTAAAGCCCTTTGCTAGTCGCATGGCAGCAGCCACTGGTAAAGTCATAAGGGAAGACACCAGCAAAATACCAACAATTCTCATACTTGCCGCAATGACAAGTGCTGTCACAATCATAAATAGCAGATGAATCCAACGTGCAGGTAAACCACTAGCTTTTGCATATTCCTCGTCAAACGATAAGACAAAAAGCTCCTTAAAAAATAAAAACAAAAAGAGGATAACAACAGCAGCAATTCCAACTACTACCCATAAGTCCTGCCGTGACACAGCTGATACTGAACCAAATAAATAGCTCATTAAATCCGTGCTAAAGCCACTTGCTAGCGAGATAAATATAGCACTAATACCAATCCCACCTGACATAATAATCGGAATGGCAAGCTCTTCATAGTGCTTATATAAACGTCTAAGACGCTCAATTAGTATCGAACCACTGACAGAGGCAAGTATACCTAAATAAATTGGATTTAGCATAGCCAAGGCTGATACAGATTGACTGATGAATAGACTCCCTGCTATACCTGCTAACGTAACATGTGATAAAGCATCTGCAATAAGTGAAAGCCTTCGAACGACAATAATGACACCTAGAAGAGGTGCCAATACGCCGATTAATAGCCCAGAAAAAAAGGCGTTTTGTAAAAATTCGTAGTGTAATATTGCTTCAATCATTGAGCCTTCTCCTTCTAGTGAATCTTTCTCACAGAATGGCCATACCAAGCATCGAGCGCATCCTGAGAAATTGTATCGAATTCATTTTTGTAACCATGGAAGTGTATCGTTTGATTTAAACATGCCACATGACTGATGCGGTTGGACACTGTATCGACATCATGAGTGACAAGAATCATTGTAATTCCCTGTTCCCGATTTAATTTCGCTAGCATATCATAAAATGACTGCACATTCTCATGATCAATGCCAACAGTTGGTTCATCTAATATAAGTAGCCTCGGTTCACTAACTAGGGCTCTTGCAATAAAGACTCGTTGCTGTTGCCCACCCGATAGCTCACCAATATTGCGATTCGTAAAAGCCTCCATTCCAACGGCTTTTAATGCTTCTTGCACTTTTCCTTTTGCATCTCGTCCAGGTCTTTTAAATAGCCCTAATTTTTTGGTTAATCCGCTTTTCACTACCTCCTGGACGGTTGCTGGAAATCCTGAATTGAAGGCATTGGATTTTTGTGACACATACCCTATCCATTCACGATGCTTAAAAGTTGCGCTTGGTTCACCAAATAGCTTTATTTCTCCAGACATTGGTTTTAATAATCCTAAAATAATTTTTAATAAAGTAGATTTCCCAGAACCGTTTGGACCGAGAAGTGCTAAAAAATCTCCCTCTTCTACACGGAAAGAGATATTTTTTAATACTTGCGTATAGTCATATTGAAATGACACGTTCTTAATGTCAATTAATGCTTCTTTCATGTATGCTCGCTTCCTTCTAATTCAAAATCATTACGATTTACAAATTGTAAGTATAAATGAAAGTACAGTTTTTGTAAAGAAAATAAGATTGGTTCATCATCATAACTTGGATTGATTTTCATTTCGACTAGGCACTTTCCTGATGGTCTCCAGTCTTCACTCCCATCGACTTATGCACGTACTTTAATATTCTAGCAAATATCATTATCAACTTTCGGTGATGCTTCATAAGAATGCTATTTTAACTGGCAATAATTAGATACATTTAGATGTCACTTTTGGCTGGTCAAAGTCTAAACAAATTTGTTATTTGAAAAGCTAATAATTTTAAGCTGGAATAGGCACTGTCACTTTTAAAGTGATGGTTTTTATAGCTGTCACGTCATTCATAACTAGGATTTCGTTTCAGGACACTAAAAACATTATAAAGGAGGATTAGCTTTGAGTATTCAATTTTTGCAGCAATTAGCACAAAGTAGTGATAAGGAAATTGTTGCGATTGCTCGTACTGAGGGATTTGAAATTACGACGTCTGAAGTAAAAAAACTTCGGCCCCATTTGGAGCAATTCTCATTTTCATGGCTTTTTTTAGGTATTCCGAAAGATATACTTGTAGAAGTTGAGGCTGTTTTAGGTAGAAAGCGTTCTCGACAACTTATCGCATTGTTTACCAAATAATAATAGAGCCCGAAAATCAGTATTACTTCTAGCTGATTTCGGGCTCATTATTTTTTATCCTTTTAGACCATTTATTAACTCAGGTTTAAATTCACCGTTAAGTAGCATCTCTATTTCGTGTTTATATGGGGCCGATTTTGATTTGGCATCACTATTTAATGCAACATATGGCGTTTCTAAGATTTTAGGAATCTCTTTTAATTGTGGATGATGTACCACGTAGTTTAATGCGTCAAAGCCAATATGACCAAAGCCAATATTTTCGTGACGGTCTTTTCTTGCACCACGAACATTTTTAGAGTCATTAATATGAAGGACTTTAATGCGATCGACACCGATCATTTTATCAAACTCATTCAATACGCCATCGAAATCCTCTACGATATTGTAACCAGCATCATGAGTATGACAAGTATCAAAACATACGGATAGACGCTCATTATTTGTAACGCCATCTATAATTTTAGCAAGCTCTTCAAAGGATCGACCACATTCAGTTCCCTTCCCTGCCATCGTTTCTAGTGCAATTTGTACAGGGTAATCCTGTGACAGCACTTCATTTAAACCTTCAATAATCTTGGCTATCCCTGCATCTGCACCGGCACCGACATGAGCACCAGGATGCAAAACAATTTGTGTAGCTTCTAATGCAGCTGTACGTTCGATTTCAGATTGTAAGAAATCTACACCAAGACGGAAAGTTTCTGGCTTTTCCGTATTCGCAATATTGATAATGTACGGAGCATGAACAACAATATTTGTCATCCCATGCTCTTTCATGTGTAGTAGACCGTTCATAATATTAAGGTCAGCAATTGCCTTACGACGGGTATTCTGTGGTGCCCCTGTATAAATCATAAAGGTATTTGCCCCATATGAAAGGGCCTCTTTACTTGATCCCAGCAGCATTTCTTTTCCGCTCATTGAAACATGTGATCCAAGTAACATTAGAATGCCTCCTTACTTTTTACCGCGATTTTTTAAGCGACGTTCGCGTTTTTTGATTTTTTCCATTTCCCATTTCATATTACGCTTATAGCCTGGTTTTACTTTTTTCGGTTTACGAACCAATGCTTTTGCTTTTACATCGATTTCATTTTCATGCTTGACACGATTTTTTCGAGCATGACGATCTTTTAGTTCAGACCATTCTCCATCTTTTACGTCTTTTTGTACAAATGGAATGCCCATTTTTTCAACACGAATTAAAGCATCCTCATCAGATGGCTCAAACAATGTGATAGCAGTTCCTTTATTTCCTGCACGAGCTGTACGTCCTACACGATGAATAAAGAATTCTAAGTCCTCTGGAATTTCGTAGTTGATGACATGTGAAATTCCTTGAATATCGATACCACGTGCAGCAAGATCTGTTGCAACAATATATTGATAGTCCAATTCACGAATTTGTTTCATCATTTTTTTACGATCACGCGGGCTTAAATCACCATGTATTTGTCCACAACGGATGCCATGCTCATTTAAATAGCTGGCAACTTGCTCCGCATTTTTACGTGTGTTTGTAAAAATGACAGCCAAAAACGGATTTATGCCTTCAATTACATCCAACAAACGTTTATTGCGGGATTTAGATCGCACTGGTACAAGCACAAAGTCAATGCCTTCTGCAACTGGGCGTTTATCGTTCATGTGGATGTGCACTGGTGCTTCCATATATTTTTTTAAGAAAGGCTGAAGCTTTTCTGGAATCGTTGCAGAGAAGACATACATCTCAAGCTTTTCTGGCATTTGGGAAGCAAAACCATCAATCTCCTCTATGAAACCCATATCGAAGGCTAGGTCAGCCTCATCGACAACTAAAATTGGCGCAGTATGCACAAATAACGCTTGCTCTGAAACGAGATCACGAATACGTCCTGGTGTCCCCACTACAATTTGTGGTTGCGTTTTTAACTTATCAATAGAGCGTTGTTTGTCCGTACCCCCAATAAATAATTTCGCTTGAATAGTTGTTCCTTCTATTAATTGATTTAACGCATCGAAAATCTGTTGTGCAAGCTCACGTGTTGGTGAAGTAATAATAGCTTGTACTTCCTGCTTGTCAGGTTCAATACGTTGCACAATCGGAATTAAAAAACTATGTGTTTTTCCTGTCCCTGTATGTGCCTGCCCGATTGCACTCTTCCCTTTTAATAGTAGCGGAATGATTTCCTTTTGAATTGGCGTTGGTTCTGTAAAGCCAAGTTCTGCAATTGCGTCCTGCAAAAATGGCTGAAAATTATAATCAGTATATTTTGACATAATTCGTTCCTCCTAACATCTTTCCCATTGTATCATGATTCGAACTTTTAGGTATATTAACGTCCTATTATCTCAAGCATGAACATTATTTTGTATTTTTATCATAGCTATTGCCAAGCCCTTATCAAAGTTACTCGAAATGCTGTTAATATGCAATAAAAAAAGCGCTGTAATGCTGTTGAAGTATTAGTATTTTTTATGTCAATTTATTGTTACCCGACATAAGACTTCCACTGTAAGGTATAGTTATATTTGAATAATGCTGCGGCAAACTTTTTATTGATAGACGAGATAAAAAATGATAAGATTTATTTGATAATGATTATCACTCACAAGGAAGTAGGTAGATCTCATGAACCTTCATGCGGTTCAGTTGGGGGAACATGTTAAAGTAAAAGACCTTCAGCAAGTTGATTCCCTTTTATCTAAACGTTTACAAGCTTTTGGCATAAAAGAAGGCTGCCAAATTTGTATGGTCCAAAAAGGATGGTTTTCTGGAGCATGTATATTAGAATGCCAAGGACAGAAAGTTGGGCTTAGAAAAAGGGATTTAATGGATATAAAGGTCGAACAATTATGAGCAGATTAGCTTTAATAGGAAACCCCAATATCGGTAAAACATCATTGTTCAATACGTTAACAAATTCATATGAATATGTTGGCAATTGGAGTGGTGTAACCGTTGAAAAAAAAGTAGGACAAGTAAAAAAACTACAAAAAGAAATTATAGATTTACCTGGTGTATATACACTTAACCCAATTTCAAGAGATGAAAGTGTTGTTACTTCATTTTTACTTGAAGATCAGGTAGATGGAATTTTAAATATTATTGATGCCTCTAATTTCGAACGAAATATGCAATTAACTGTAGATATCCTTGAACTTAGAAAACCAGTTTTCATTTGTTTAAATATGATTGATGTAGCGAAAAAGAAGGGTATTTCAATTGATGTTGAGAAATTACAGAGTTCTTTAGGGGTACCTGTTCTTCCAATAAGCGCTCGGACTGGGAAAGGCGTTGAAGGTCTTTATGCTGCTATTCAATCCCCAGACTGTACCCAACAACGTTTTACATTAACCTATGATGACCTAATTGAAGAAGGTATCTCGAAAATTAAAGCATTATTACAGCATATTCCTGAGGAACAAAGAAGATGGTGTACCATTCAATTTTTAATGGGAAATGAGGCTGTTGACGCTTATTTAAAAGAAAAGGAAGACTTTGAACAGCTTGCTGCAATGCGAGATGCTTTAGAGATGCAAATAGGTGAACCATTAAATAAAGCTATTGCTAAAAAACGTGATTTATATATTTCTAGCATCTACAGCGAAGTAATCATACAAGAGAAAAGTGAAACACAATGGTCAGAGAAAGTTGATAGAATTTTAACACATCCAGTTTTAGGTATTCCGATTTTCTTAGCACTAATGTATTTAATGTTTCAAGCAACGTTTGCATGGATCGGTACACCTCTTTCTGATTACCTAGATGGCTTTGTAGGCGGACCACTTACAGATACTGTTACTCAAGGCTTAGAAGCTATTGGTGCTGCACCTTTTATTATCCGTTTAATATGTGATGGGATAATTGCAGGTGTTGGCGGTGTCTTAGTTTTCATACCACAAATCTTTGTTCTATTTTTCTTTATTTCACTATTAGAGGACTCTGGATATATGGCGAGAATCGCTGTTGTCATGGATCGTCTTATGGAATTTTTCGGCTTAAACGGCAAAGCCTTTATTCCGATGATTGTTAGTTTTGGATGTAATGTTCCTGGCGTAATGGCTGCCAGAACAATTGAACATCCAAAGGAACGTTTATTAACCATTCTTGTAGCTCCGTTTATGAGCTGTTCAGCAAGATTACCTGTATATGCTTTGTTTGGTGCAGCATTCTTTACAGAACATCAATCTTTAGTTGTATTTTCCCTATATGTACTGGGAATAGTAATAGCGCTTATTGTGACGAAAATATTATCTATGACCATTTTGAAAAATGAAACTTCCGTTTTCTTCGTTGAATTACCCGCCTATCATGTACCACAGCTTAAAACACTTTGGCGTTCTACCTGGGAAAAAGGAAAAGGATTTTTACGTAAGGCTGGTACGATAATCTTTGCTGGCTCCGTAATCATTTGGCTCCTTTCTTATTTAGGACCACAAGGCGTTAATGTCGACATGGATGATAGCTTTTTAGCACTTATCGGGGGCGCTTTTGGAGTGTTGTTTATTCCGCTTGGATTCGGAACATGGCAAGCTGGTGCATCCCTTATTTCCGGATTCCTTGCAAAAGAAGTGATTGTATCGACAATGGCCATTATTTATGGTGTGAGCGAGGGTGTATTATCTTCAACAATGACAACTCATTTTAACGCATTAAGTGCCTATACGTTCCTAGCCTTTGTCTTACTTTATATGCCTTGCTTAGCCACAGTCGGTGCCATAAAAAGAGAAACCCAGTCCTTTAAATGGACATTATTTGCTACAATATATCCATTTGTAGTCGCATACTTCATTGCACTTATCATTTATGGTATTGGGAATTTATTTATATGAGGTGTTGAGAATGACTTTATTGATTAATATCTTAATCGGTTGTATTATATTTGGCTATGCAGGAATTACCTTATATAAGAGCATTAAAAAGCAGAAGAAAGGCAAATGTGCAGCATGCTCATTACAGAAGAGTTGTTCCACTAACGCTTGTGTACCTCCTTCTAAACTAAATGATTTTTCCCATAAATAATACGTGCTTTTGCAAAAAATATAGCGAGGTAGTGCCAATTGATTATTCATATCTTTGGAGCTACCTCGTTTTTTTGTTCATAAAAAAGACTGTAGTGGTTGATAATTGGCTCCCCACTACAGTTCTGTCTTAAATTTTAAATTTATTAATCTCTTCCTTCACCAACATTGCTTCTTCACTTAATGATTTGGCAACAGCATTAATCTCTTCAATAGTTGCTGTTTGCTCTTCAATTGTCGATGCGATTGTTTCAGATTGTTGTGCAGCATGAGTGGCAGAAGAGGACATTTCATTTACCGATGCAGCCATTTCTTCTGAGCTTGCAGAAATTTGTTGTGTAGATGCAGAAACATCTTCGATTTGAGAAGTCATTTCACTAATTGCTTTCAAGATTCCATCGAAGGCATTTTGTGCATTTTGGATGAATGTCACACCCTCATCGACATTTAACACTGTTACGCTTACAGCTTTGTCCACTTCCTTCATTTCCTGCTGAATCTGCGCGATTAAATCCACAATTTGATTGGCAGATGCTTTGGATTGCTCAGCTAATGTACGCACTTCATCTGCCACGACTGCGAATCCTTTCCCATGCTCTCCTGCACGAGCTGCCTCTATAGCAGCATTTAATGCTAACAGATTTGTTTGCTCTGTAATATCTGAAATTACTTTCGTAATCGTAACAATTTCAGCTGATTGTGCATTTAGCTGCTTAATGCGTTCATTTGTTGTATTAGAAGATTGCTGGATAACCGACATTTGATTCTCTGCGATATGTAATGTTTTTTCGCCTTCGTTTGCTATAGATTGTGTATCTACTGCTTTTGAATGAAGCGTCTGAGTAGCTTCCGCAATTCGTTGAACCCCTTTGGCAGTTTCATCCATCGCAATTGAACTTTCACGACCAGTAGCAGCAGCTTGATTATCACTTGTCGCCATTTTTTCTACTAAGTTAGCAATATCATTAGATGACTGTGATATTTCATCTGTGCTTGCAGCTAATTGTTCAGCTGCTGATGTTGAATGTTCAACATTTACGGTCATGCTATGTATTAGTGAATGTAAATTAGACTTCATTAAATTAAAGGAATCCGCTAATTTTTTAATTTCATCTTTTGTTCTGACTTCAATATCCTCTTGACACAAATCTCCTTTAGCAATTACCTCCACTGCAGAAGTAAGCTTACTTACAGGAACAACGATAGAACGTACAAAAATAAAACCTACTACTATACAAATGATTAAAATAATGCTGAATATCCATAAGAACCACTGTTCATTTTCATCAATATGCTTTTCAACATCGGCTAGAGAATTTTGCATTTCTGTGATACTTTCTTTCTGGAAGATATCTACTTTTTTATTAATTTCAACAGATGTAGTATCAAATTCAAGCATAATTTTATTACCTTGTTCTGGTCCATCTTGGATATAGCTATTAGCCATTTTCTTTCCAGTGCTATAATAGTCATCAAAAGCTACCTTAATGGCATCTAATTTTTCCTGATATTGTGGTTGTAAATTTTTAAGCTTTTCTAAATCCCGATAAAAAATTTCGCTATAATTTTCAGCTTGCTTAAAGCCGTCATCTAAATTATTGAGTGCTCTTGTAGCACTAATATCTGTCAAATATTGTTGAACCTGTACAACTGATAACTTCATCTCATCTGCTAGTAATGCTGATTGAAGTGTCTTCTCTTTCATTAAGTGTACTTGCGCTAATTGGGATTTGGCGTTTTGTTGCTGAAAAATCCCCATAATTAATACTAATAATACGATAATCCCAAATGACACAATACTTCTCACTTTAATTGTCACAGTATCCCCCCTATTTTAAATTCCTATAAAAAATAACATCCCATGCTTTTGATGATGATTCTTTATAAAATCATCTTATCGAAACCATCTACACAATTTATTTACATGCAAATAACAAAGCCTTAACTAACAAAACATTATACTATTACAAACAGCTGGATAAGTGAAAAAAGTGTGTACTTTTTGAGAATTTTCCCTACATATCAACTACTTTGGAACGGGAAGAATTACGTAGATATAGAGTAAGATCTCTCACAATCATCCTAATTGCTTATTTGTCTTAGTCGAACGCTATCATAGCCATCTGCATATCATATCTATAATCGGGTATGTCATCAATGATAAACAAGTATTGAAAGGAGATCATTATGGTATTTAGACCACCTTATCAGTTCCCTATGTATCCGGGCGGCATGAGGATGCCCATGCAAATGCCGATGCAAATGCCCATGCAAATGCCAATGCCAACACCTCCTCAGATGTCACCGCAGTCCTTTTTCACGCCTGGAGGCTTCCCTGCCCAACCACGAATTCCGGGTGGCTTTCCAATGTCCAATGGAATAGGGACATTTGGAGGGCAAATGCCGATGCCAACTATGCAGGAGCCTTCAAAAATCGGTTCATTTTTACAGCAAGCGAATAGTTTATTCAACTCTGCCAAAACATATACGCCTTACATTCAGCAAGCAATGCCGATGGTAAAAAATATCCCGTCACTTTTAAAACTGTATAAAGGATTTCAAGGTCTCCCTGCTGCAGGAGCTGCCGCGGGGGCTGGAGCAGTAGCTGCTGGTGCTGCAGCAAGCGATGGTAAAGGTTCTAGTAAAAGCCGAAGAGAGTCGCGGCAAAATGCATCACTTACTCCTCCTGAACCACTTCCATCCAAACCACGTATTTTCCAACCACCTATGTAGATGAACGTTTCTTTGTATTCGCTGTCCCTGTCCGTTATAATGTAGATAGGTAAGCTTGAAAGGAGTCACAACCATGCAAGTATTAAAAATTAATCCACGTGGCTATTGCTACGGTGTTGTAGATGCGATGGTTATCGCTCGAAACGCCGCACTCGATAAAACATTACCAAGACCTATCTACATTTTAGGTATGATTGTGCATAATAAACATGTCACAGATGCCTTTGAAGAGGATGGCATCATCACATTAGATGGCGATAATCGTTTAGAAATTATTGAACAAGTTGAAACAGGCACTGTTATTTTCACAGCGCATGGTGTTTCACCTGAAATTCGTGAAATTGCGAAGCGAAAAGGCTTAGTGTCCATTGATGCTACATGTCCTGACGTAACAGTTACACACGATTTAATTCGTGAAAAATCAGCAGAAGGCTATGATATTATTTATATCGGTAAAAAAGGCCATCCAGAGCCAGAGGGAGCCATTGGCGTTGCACCAGATCATGTGCATTTAGTACAGTCATCCACTGATATTGATGCATTAAATTTAACAAATGATAAATTATTGGTTACAAATCAAACAACTATGAGTCAATGGGATGTTGCTCATTTAATGGATAGTTTAAAAGAGAAATTCCCACATATTGAAGTGCATAAAGAGATTTGTTTGGCAACACAAGTACGTCAAGAGGCAGTTGCTCAGCAAGCTGGGGAAGCCGATTTACTTATTGTTGTTGGTGACCCAAAATCCAATAACTCGAATCGTTTAACGCAAGTGTCTGTTGAAATTGCAGGGACACCATCCTATCGAATCGCAGACGTTTCTGAGTTAAAAATTGAATGGTTAAAAGGAATTAATACTGTCGCTGTAACAGCAGGGGCTTCGACGCCAACGCCGATTGTAAAAGAAGTTATTTCATTTCTTGAGCAATTTGAGGAAAATGACGAGTCTACTCACATCATCAAGCGTACTGTTACATTAGACAAGATTTTACCTAAAATTAAAACGCCAAAGCCTGTCGAAAAAATTATGCCATACTAATATAGCCATAAAAAATCCTGATTGCCTATAGGACAATCAGGGTTTTCGTTATTTACTAAAATAATAATTTACTGGACGACCAATGCCACCATAATGCACATCCATCGTAATTTCTTCTTGCTTCTCTAAATAATCTAAGTATCGTCTTGCTGTTACACGGGCAATGCCTACTCCACTCGCAACTTCTTCAGCAGATGCTCCTTCTACGGATTGCAAGTAGTGCACAACTTTTTCAAGTGTTGCCCGATTAAAGCCTTTAGGTAAACTTTTTTCTGAACGTAAAATATTTGGTTGCTCCAACGTGTTATGCTCGCTATGATAATGGAATAGCTGATCAAGCTCTCCTTGTGTTAGCTCACGTTCTATTTGCATGCGCTTTTTAAAACGCAAATAATTTTCAAGTGTTCCTTGTACTCGTTCAAACGAAAAAGGCTTCATAATATAATCAAAGACACCAAGATGCAGTACTTGCTTTACAGTTTCCATATCGTTAGCAGCGGTTACCGTAATGACATCTACTGATAATTTGAGTTCACGAATTTTTCTTAAGCTCGTCACCCCATCCTGCTCTGGCATGAAAATATCCATAAATACTAAATCTGGTTTAAGTTTACGTATTTGGGCAATCCCCTCAATGCCATTTGAGGCTTGTCCAATTACTTGGAATCCGGCTACCTTTTCAATAAATTGGCGATTCACTTCTCGCACCATCGGATCATCCTCTATTAATAACACCCTTATCTGTGACACTGTCAGCCCTCCATACACTCTTTTCTATCTCTATATGAGCAAATTTTCATCTAAGGAAGCATTTATGCAGAGTGTTGCACTGTTCCTATAAAATTTTTAGCTACTGCAACAACATCCAATACTATTATTAAGAATGGTAAAAAGTTATTAAAAAGCTTGTACCCTTATTCGGTTCACTTATGACCTCTATTTCACCTTGCCCTTTTTGCACGATTTCTTTTATTAAATAAAGTCCAATACCTCGTCCTTTTTTCTCTTTTGTTGAATAGCCATTATCAAAAATTCGTGCCTTTACCTTATCTGACATACCTATTCCATTATCCGTTACTAAGATAGCTAGTACATCATCATCTTCATCCACTGAAACATGGACAATCTTATCTTCAATTTGTGTATCTCTTAATGCATCAATGGCATTTTCAATTAAGTTACCAAATAAAATGACGAAATCATGATGATCTAAATTGTTTGGAAATGTCGTAAGGCGACTTTCTCGATCAATCTCAAGCTGAATTCCCTGCTCTTTTGCATAGGAAATTTTACTAAGTAATAGTCCTGAAATGTTTTCATTTTTAATACGTTCATTTAAGAAGTTTGTAATCTCATCATGTTCTTCCTTCACTTGTGTTAAATAGGAAAGTGCCTGGTCATGATGTCCAAGTTGTAACAGACCAGCAATTGTATGCAATTTATTTTTATGCTCATGTGTTTGGACACGTAATGCTTGGACAAATGCCTTTACACCCGTTAATTCCTCCGCAAGCTTTTTCACTTCTGTACGGTCCTTAAACATTGCCACAGCCCCAACCGTTTCTCCATTTACTTGTATAGGTATACGATTACTCATAATACTATGATCATTAATATAGAGCTCTCGATTAAAAATGGGGTAATCTAGCTCCAAAATTTCAGGTAATCGCGTATCAGGCAACACATCATAAATTTTCTTTCCTATTAGTGTTGACGGTCTTTGGTGGACACATAATATATCACAAGCTTTTTCATTAAAAATCGTAATTGTCAATTCATTATCAATTGCAATGATTCCTTCATGCATCGCGTTAAAGGTTTCTGTTCGTTCTACGTACATTTTAGCAATTTCATGAGGCTCTAACCCAAACATTTGCTTTTTCATATGAAGCCCTAACGTATGGGCACCCCATGCACTAAATAAAAGAGACAATAATAATGTAATGATTAATTCCGTTTGGATGGATTGTAGTAATTCAGCTACAGTTAAAACACTATAGCCTACCACAACGACTCCTATTTGTCTTCCTTCATTATTCATGATGGGTACGAATGCTCGTACCATATCTCCGTGTTCACCATGTGCAATGGATGTATAATAATGCTCGGAAAAGGCAGCGTTTAAATCCCCTGATTGTGAAACTTGACCTATCTCATCAGGATTTGGATGAGAATACTTACGTCTTAGCATATCTAGTACAACAATATATTGTGCGCCATTTATATCACGTATTTCTTCCACTACAGGATTAATGTGATTTGTAGCCTCATGAAAATCATCGTGTACAATGTAAGTTTTTAGTTCAGGAAGCTGTGATACAGTTTTTGCTACAAGCAAAGCCTGATTTCCAAGCTTATCCTTCTGCTCATGCATCACAAACCCAAGCAAAAATGTACCACCTATACTAAAGGAAAGCATGAGAATAAAAAAAGTCAAAGACATAATTTTTCCCTTCATCGATAACTTTTGAAATTTCAAGATTTGCGCCTCCCTCTACTATATTTTAGCTTACTCCATATGTTAGAATAACAAAAACATTAGAAAATACGAATTAATTGGGTGTAATAGATGAAAAAATTTATTATTGGAACAATCGCAACCGTTTTACTATTAACAATCTCGATTGGTATTCAACAAGGCTTACTATTCGCAAAACCATTCCCCTACGACGATGAACAAAAAGGCTTGGACACACAAATTATTATTCATTTAAGTCACGTTGTGGCTGAGAATACGCCAAAAGGACAAGCTGCAAATAAATTCGCCGAGCTTGTTGAGAAGAATACAAATGGTAAGGTGAAGGTGCATATATACCCTAATGCCTCCATGTATAATGATGAAAATGAGTTTCAGGCTTTACAAAATGGAAAAGTAGAAATGATTATCCCCACTTTTTCAAAGATGACTTCTTTTGTACCAAATTGGCAGGTTCTTGATTTACCCTACCTGTTTAATACAGATGATGAAGTACATGAGGTACTAACGGGATCGATTGGTGAGCAATTGTTAAATGAGCTGAAGCCTTTTCATATAAAGGGGCTTGGCTTTTGGCATAATGGCTTTAAGCACCTAACCTCTGTCGATCATCCTATTCATACATTTGAGGATTTAAAGGGCTTACGTATTCGTACAATGCCAAGTAAAACGCTCGAAAAGCAATTCGAGGCAGTTGAAGCAACACCAATCCCAATTTCTTTTAGCGAGGTTTTTACGGATTTAGAATCGCATGCCATTGATGCACAGGAAAACACTGCGTCTAATATTTATTCTAAAGGCTTTTACAAAGTACAAAAGCATATGACATTAACAAAGCATGGCATTTTAGGATACGCTGTTTTAATAAACGAAAACTTCTGGAATTCCTTACCTTCAAAAATTCAAAAGCAAATTATGGCTGCTATGAAGGAAACGACAGACTGGCAATTTGAGCAAGCTGTCCTAATGAATGAAACAGATTTGCAAAAACTTGAGCAACAAGATAACTTTGAAATTTACTCAATGAATAATGAAGAACGCCAACGTTTTAAAGAAAAGCTTACACCAGTCTATGACCTTTATAGGGCTAGTGTACAAAACAATCAAATATTATCGGAGATCGAAAAAATTGTATCTCCCTAATACTTTTGTTCATTAATGATAAATCCTCACAGTTCGTGAGGATTTTTTGTTTGTATTATAATAGATTCCAAAATTACTAAACTACTATAAAACAGCATCAAACCCTTGTTATTACTACCTTTATTCCCCCTCCAAGCAAAAATGAACAAAATGAACAATAGAAACTTTACGGTCATAAAAACTATTGTCGGAAAATTTCAGCTATCATAACCACATGAAAGCGTTCACACAATATTCACTAATGTTGTAGGGGGAGAACTTTATGCGTATAAATTTTAAAAACTTAACGGTACAAGTATTGATTGCTATTGTACTTGGTATTATTGTCGGTGCTACGTTCCCAGAGTTCGGAGCGAAATTGAAAATATTAGCCGATATCTTTATTAAATTAATTAAAATGTTAATAGCTCCTATCATTTTCTTAACAGTTGTTATTGGAATTGGTAGTATGGGCGATGTAAAAAAAGTTGGTAAAATTGGTGGGAAGGCTTTAATTTATTTTGAAATCGTCTCTACTTTCGCATTAGCGATTGGCTTACTCGTTGTCAATATTGTTCAGCCTGGTAAAGGCTTTAATACAGATGCTGCAAATGCTGCAGATGTTTCACAATATACACAACAGGCTGCTGCCGCAGAGCATGGCTTTGGTGCATTTATTATGCAAATTATACCTGAAAATGTTGTCGGCGCACTTGCCAATGGTGAATTACTACCTGTTTTATTCTCAGCTGTATTATTTGGATTAGCTGCTGCTGCTCTAGGTGAACCAGCTAAACCAGTTATTAAATTTTTCGAACAAGTAGCAGATATATTCTTTAAAATTGTTAATATGGTCATGAAGGTTTCTCCGATTGGTGCATTTGGTGCTATGAGCTACACAATCGGGAATTTTGGTCTTAAATCGCTTGGAAACTTAGGATTTTTAATGTTATCCGTTTATATTACAATGTTCATCTTTATCGTAGTGATCATTGGTCTTATTACACATTACTTTGGGTTCAGTATTTTTAAGTTTATTAAATATATTAAAGATGAAATTTTTATCGTTATTGGGACATCATCATCAGAATCTGCCCTACCTTCGATGATGCGCAAATTAGAAAACTATGGTTGCTCTAAACAAGTCGTTGGTCTTGTCATTCCAACAGGGTACTCCTTTAACTTAGATGGTACGTCCATTTATTTATCCATGGCGGCTATTTTTATCGCACAAGCTTATGGAGTTGAGTTAGATATTTGGCATCAAATTACATTGCTTGCCATTTTAATGCTAACATCTAAAGGAGCAGCCGGTGTAACAGGTTCAGGCTTTATTACGCTCGCGGCAACACTAGCAGCATTCCCGATGATCCCAGTTGAAGGGATCGCACTGTTAATCGGTGTCGATCGCTTTATGTCAGAGGCTCGCGCCGTTACAAACTTAATCGGCAATGGTGTGGCAACAGTTGTCGTTTCAAAAATGGAAAAAGAATTCGACCCCGAACAAGAAAAACGCGCTCTTGCAGGAGAAGTTACAATCCAATAAATAACAATGAAAGGCTGTCCAAAAGTGAAACATTCATCTCATCGGACAGCCTTTTTCTAATAGTAGTAGTTATTAAAATTGATTTCCAAGTTAGTTAAATGCGGCCAAAAGTTGCAATATGAAGGTAACTACTGGAAAATATTTAATCTTCTTTGAAACCTCGTATCACGCTACCTCGTATAGTAAGTAGATTGGAGGATTTTTTTATGGCAACATTTACGCTTACCTATCCAAAAGCATTCCAAAACTTTTCTAATATTCCTATTGTAGACGAACAAAATGAGATAGTTTGTGTACTGCAAAAAGTGGAACGTTCAACTGTTGGAAAAGTAATCAATGCCGTGATGTTAGTAGCTGCACAGCAGTCATTACCACATCGTTATGAAACACGTACTTCTTTAGGTGCACCACTTTTTGAAGTGCAATCTACACTCCTAACAAAGGGTGCCAGCCATCTGCTCATCATGCCAGATGGATCAATATTACCCATTCAACAGAAGACGGTTCAATTACTCGAATCCTCCTACTCTTTTACAATGGATGGACTCGCTTTTCGCTTTGAAAAGGATTTTACTTCAACCGCTTATTTATATTGTAATGATGAAAAAATAGCAAGTGTTAGAAATATAGAAAACGAGCTGGTGCGCACTGGTCTATCTTTTAAGCTTTTCAATTCAGATGATATGCACTTTGTAGCTTTGCTAGCAACTCTTTATCAGGAATTGTTCTCCATAAGTAAATAAAGTAGATAAAACTTCTATTTAGGAGATTTTGTAGAATTTATGATATCTCATTCTTATGCAGAACAATTGTATAACGGAAGTGACGGATAAAAATGTCGAAGTGACCGATAAAAACAACAGACTGACGGATAGAAATGCCGAAGTGATCGTTAGAATCAACAGACTGACGGATAGAAATGCCGAAGTGATCGTTAGAATCAACAGACTGACGGATAGAAATGCCGAAGTGATCGTTAGAACATTGAAAAGAGGGAGGAGACTCTGTTAATTCACATGCTAGAATCACCCCTTATATTCCGGGACACGAAATAAATTTGCTTTGTTTTGCCCATTTTATGCCACCCTTCTAAAAAAGGAGTACACTAAAGAGGTAGAAATACTATACTTTCGGAGGCATTTAAAATGGATACAAAAGCAGCAGATATTAAAAATTTAATGACGTTAAATCTACTTGTGCAAATTTTAGAGGAACGCGGTATTATGACAGATAGAGAGTTAAAAGAACGTCTCACAAATAACGTTAAGCTTTCCTCTATGGATGCTGATTTAAAAGAAAAAGTTATTGGAGAAATAAAACATTAATGGTATGAATTTAACTTCTCATCAATTTCGCTTTCGCATAATTGCGTCTGGATTTTGATAATCCGTGAAATCGCCAAAGGCTTTATCTCCATTCAGCAGAAGATAAAAAGGACCGCTTCAGCGAGTAGCGGCCCTTTCCTTTATATTTGCAACTTTAATTCCTCCACATACACAGCCGTGCCTGCAATTGAAATACTCATTTTCTCCTTTTCACTTTGTACATGTACATGCACACGCCCATCCTTCCCAAGTTCCTGACCTTGTTCCACGACAAGTGTTTTTGGCAATTGTCCATCTCGATCAATATACTCAGCAAAATATGCTCCCATTACACCAGAGGCAGTGCCTGTCACAACATCTTCAACTGTTCCAGAGTATGGAGATGAAAAGTGTCTTGCGTGCATATCAGCGTTTTTATCAAATGTCTCTAGGCAAAAAGGATGTAAGGATGCTTTGGGCATTTCTTTAAGGATGGCTGGAAAACCCGCATTTTGAGGAATCATTTTTTCAAAGAATGTTAAATTTTTAATAGGTACTAGCAATGTCCAAATTCCTGTGCTACCGTAGACGATTGGAAAATCAGGATGTAAGGCTTCCTCAGTAAGTCCAATTGATTGCGCAAGCTCAGCTTTTGAACCGTTAAAGCTTGCAAATTCAGGCGTAGCATGTTGCATAGTAATGTAAATTTCCCCTGCACTTTGCTCTTTGATCTCGATTGGGAGAATCCCTGCTTTCGTCTCAATGGTAAATGTAGACTTCTCTTCTAATAAACCTATTGACTTTAACGCATAAATCGTTGCCATCGTAGCATGACCACACAAATTTATCTCATGACCTGGCGTGAAATATCGTATACGTAAATCAGCTTTATCTGATTTTATTGCAAAGGCTGTTTCATTAAAGCCTATTTGCTTCGCAATAGCCTGCATTTCATTTTCACTAAATTGATCTCCCTCCACCACGACACCTGCAGGATTCCCCTTATGAGGTATCGTACTAAAAGCATCATAATGATGAACGGTTACAGTTTTCATAAGCTTTTCCTCTCTCTTTATAAATTGTAATTCTCTGTCCAACTTTATTACGTGGCATCATGGAGGCGCCTTCCACAACAACAGGAGAAAAATAAAATAGTATACTCATCGGTAAAAATAATCGCTAATCCAATTGTCTTAAATCCACGCCCATATTCCATTATGATTTGTTTTTGTCGGCACATTTTACAATTTCAATTCTTCTTTACCATTCTATATATTGTTAGATACGAATTCCTTGCATAATAGTTCCGAAAATTGCGGTAATAATAATTATTTTTTCAAAAAAAAAAAGCAATATGTACTTTTTTTTCTGTACATACTGCTAATTGCTATTATCGAATTGTTTTTAATGCTGTTGCCCAAGGGATAAGCTGATCTAGCATTTGATTTACAGAATCTACTTGCATATCCTTTGGTTTAAACGTTTTGGCATTTTCAAAGTCTGTAAACAAGGATAGAGCTGGATGTACGCGAACATCCGCCACTAATAATTCACCAAGAATACCACGTAAATGTTCGGCAGCTCGTGCACCGCCCACAGAACCGTAAGAAACAATACCTGCTGCTTTATTATTCCATTCCGCACGCAAATAATCTAATGCATTTTTTAGAGCTCCCGTAATTGAATGGTTGTACTCTGCAACGATAAATACAAAACCATCACATGCAGCGACGCTTTGCGCCCATGCAGCTACTCCAGAAGCATCTCCACCTGGTTCACCAAGAAGTGGTAATTTAAAATCAGCAATATCAATAATTTCATATTCTGCATCTCGACGCTTTTCGGCTACTTCCTTAACCCATTCTCCAACTTGTGGACTTAAACGACCTTCACGCGTACTACCTAAAATTACACCGATTTTTAACATATTACTCCTCCTTCTCCCATACCTGAAATTATAGCCACATCATACACTTCTTACCTTTGTCAACATGAAATAGGCTCACTTAGCCATATTGGACAGCAATTCATTCCTTTATTCAATACTTAGATAAGAAACTATTGTTTTGAATTAATTTATCTTTAATTCAAAATAAAAATAGCACATACTTACCATTTATGTCAATTAATTCATCATGGATTTTAGATCGTTCCATTATTTTATTTTAATTGGACGTTCTAATGCTGCGAGCTCATCCTCAATGGATGCATATTGTCTTTCCACTACGTATTTTGTATCTGATATGGCTGCATTATAAATATGCGGAGCGATATATTCTTTTACAAAGTCCAATACTCTCTCTGCTTCAAATTCAGAGATATCCTCATCTCGATGATTATAGAAAAATCGTTGAATATCAGCTATTATCATTTCCTGTTGATCTTTTGTTAAGCGAATAAACATAGCCATTCTCTCCTTTTAACCCGCATATTTTCCAATTATCATAACACCATCATTTCATTTATGCATACACAAAAAGACTGAACTATAGTACATACTATAATTCAGTCTTGCTATTTTACTGTTTACAATTAAATGAATAGCTTGTTGATAGAAAATTCTTTTCCTTCGAGACAATGGCCTCTCCACCACCTTTTTCACACTGCTCTGTCATGGCATCAATTTTTTTAGCATTCATTGTATTCGTCATGAATGTCATGCCTATGCCAAACACCGCAATCGTTAAACCAATGATGATCCATAGCTTACCGGCTTTGTTACCAGCTGGTCTCTCACTCGCCACACTTATTCCCCTCTCTTACACAAATAAAAACGGTTCTGTATGAATTGTAGATTGTACAAATTCGACAGTATATTTTTTGTCCTCACACATTTTTGCCATCTTTTTAGCTACACCTGCAATCATCACTTTCTCAACATGATGACCTGGATCTACAATTTGCAGACCAATAGCTTGAGCGTCCTGCGCAGTATGGAAATACATATCGCCTGTTAAAAATACATCTGCTCCTGCACGTTTGGCAGAATAAATATATTTATTGCCGTCACCACCAACAAGTGCAACTTTTTTCACCTTTGACTGTAAATCCCCAACAACTCGGACAGCAGGTACATCAAGTTGCTGCTTTACAAATTGTGCAAAGTCGTGAAGGGTCATCTCTTGTGGTAAAAAGCCCACTCTCCCTAAGCCCATTACATTTGTTTGCTGGTCTAGGCGAATAATATCATAAGCAGGCTCTTCATATGGATGTGCGTTTAACATCGCCTTAAATACGCGGTTTCTCAAGGATTCCGGAAATACTACTTCTATCTTCACTTCTTCTTCAACATGTAATTCACCAATAGAACCAACATGTGGATTTGCACCTTCTAGTGCACGGAAACGCCCTTCTCCTAATGAAGTATAGCTACATGCTTCATAATCACCAATTCGACCTGCTCCCGCGTTTGCTAATGCTTCACGTAAATCAGCCGCATTTGTTGTCGGTATAAAAACAGCCAGCTTTAACATATTTTCCGCATATGTTTCTTCTAAGATGGAACGATTTTCAAGCTGTAAAGCATCGGCTAGTAAATCGTTTACTCCGCCTTCAGCGACGTCAAGATTTGTATGTGCTGCATAAACGGCTATATCATTTTTTAGTAGCTTTTCATATAAACGTCCAGCTGGATTGTCAGTACGAATGTTCGCCAATCGTCTAAAAATCGGAGGATGATGTGCTATTATTAGCTCGCAGCCTTGCGCGATTGCCTCTTCGGCAACTTCCTCATTAACATCCAAAGTGACTAATACTTTACTTACAGGTTTGTTTAATGTGCCAATCGCAAGCCCAATTGGATCATTTTCCATACAAGCAAGCTTTTTGGGTGACCACGATTCGAATAATTGGATAATCTCTTGTCCGTTTACTGTTTTCATCTTACAAAACCCCTTCCACTAAATCGAGTAGGGCTACTAACTCAGCACGTTTATCTTCAATCTCAGGTGTTTGATCAGCACCTTCAATGGAATTTAGTACACGCTGCCAATTTTCCTTTTCACGCACCCACTTTTTGATAAATGCTGGTGATTTTCGTTGCATTAATTTCGGTCCAAATAAAACCTCCTCTGCCGTTAACACCATTGAACTTCTTTGGAATACAAGAATTTCATAAATTTTTTCATCTTCCTCTAAAATCTCTTCATCAAGAATAGCCCAATTATGCGCTAAAGCCCACTCCCGTATCACCTTGGCATGAATATTTGGTTGCAAAATAAGTCGTGTTACCCCTTGCAGTTTTTCAGGATGCTTCTCAAGTATAGATACAATTAGAGGACCACCCATTCCAGCAATTGTGATTGTGTCTACGTGATCGGTTGTTTCTACTGCTGCTAAGCCATTCGCAAGTCGTACCGTAATCTTTTCTGTTAAGCCTTCTTTTTGTACTTGTCCAACTGCAGAATCAAAAGGCCCTTTCACAACCTCTCCTGCTATTGCATAAGAAGCAATGCCTTTATGAATTAAGTAGCATGGTAAATAAGCATGGTCACTACCTATATCAGCTACCACAGCACCGGAGGGTACAAATTTTGCTACTGTTTCTAATCGTTTTGATAATTTTTGTGCGTTCATTTTTTTACCGCCTACCTTAAATAGAGTCCATTATTAGTATGGATGATGTTGCGCAAAAAAACAAATGGAGTTGTCTCAGATTATGAGCAACTCCATTGACTTAAAAAATAAATAAATTGTAGCTGTACCAATCACGATTAAACGCTTTCAGTACAGCTACTTTTGTAAACTATTCTAGAGTTGAAATGTACTTAGCGATTGCTTTTGCTTCCGCTTCGTTTTTCATTCCAGGTGTCATCGGTGTACCCTCGATACCGTTCGTTAAAACGTCAACGAAACGAGCCTCATCTAAGCCATGTAGGGTTGGACCTATATTACCAGTTAAGTCAGCAGCGTGACAAGCGATACAAGATTGTACTAATGCAGAATCATCAGTAGCTTCTGTAGTTTCGCCACCCTCAGCCCCCGCAGCAATTTCTTTTTTGTTCTCTGCGCCTGTTAAAGACATGAAGAAAATAAGACCAATACCAAATGCCAAAATTAAAATGTAAGGAACGACTGGATTGTTTTTCATATGTTTCCCCTCCTCATTGTAAATCTACTTCTATTATAATATAGAATCAGTCAACATCTAATATTGTACTGCATTAACCATGAAACGAAAAGCCCTATTCGCTAAGTTTTCCTTTGTTTGTAACAAATTCGACATTTCTGTATCTATTGGATAAAATATGTCTTGCCATGTCCAATAATTGGACTATCTATTATCTTTTAGCAATTAAATATAGCTTTCATTTATGTAGTTATCTTGCCACTCTTTGTACTTTCTATACCAAGAACATCAAAATTTCTTATTAATAGCTCTATCGGCAAATTTGCTATTCGAAGTACCAATTCACTGAATAAGCTCTGCAATTATCTCAAAATACTATAAAAGTATTTTTCACGATATCAAAAAAAGAATCTGTAAGCTTTTAGAAAGCAAACAGATTCCTGTTATTCAAAGAAAATCATCGCTTATGATAAGTTTATGATATAGTAGGCAATTAACGCTAGCAAACCAAGAACACCTGAGACCGTGAAATAAAGTAACTTCATTTTAATTCCCGACCATAGCCAAACTCCACAATTTGCTGCAATCAAGCAAAACAATGCAATATTATCACCATTAAAATATGTAGTATAAATTCTAATAGACATACTAAATAATAAAACCGCTGCTAATAAATGAAAAATAGGCGCTAATAAATTATTTTTTTGTGCCACCCGAAATGCAGAAATGAATAATATCAATGCAACTATGCCAACTATAACCGTTAATATTAACGTTAAAGAAGTTATAGTAAAATAAATAGAAAGAAGAGCAACCGTAGCAATACACATACCTACGATTAAAAGTATCAACTTCCTCTTTTCTAAGGATATTATAGCTTGTTTATGATGTACAGGATGTACAGGGTCTAACTCCTCAAGATCAGCTCCCTCTGCATAAAGAGCCGCTAAAAAGTCACAGTAGTGCTCTGGTAATAGCTTATTCTGCTTCCAAAACAAAATCTCATTTAAGATTATTTTTTTTCGAGGATTTGTCATAGTATTTGCTCCAAACATTGCTTAATAATGGTTGTTATTACAATTTTATATTACAACCACCAAAAGTACATCTGTATAAAGTAGCAAAAATATTAAGATTGTCTCATTCTAATTACACTTTATATGCATTTTTTGGAAACATTGATTGCTATAATTAGATACGGTTTTCTAATAAGTTTAAGTAAAAGAGAAAGTTCTTAGTGAGGAAAGCTTCTTTTAGTAGGTTACCTCCTGTCCGCGCGGGTATTTGCCTCGCTTCCGCGGGTATTCCACTCCTCCGCACGGATATTTGCTTCTCTTCCGCGGGTATCCCACTCCTCCACGCGAGAATCCGCTTCTCTTCCGTGGGTTCCACCTGTTTCATGCGGATAATATATAATAGTTAAAAAAATAAATGGAGCCAACTAATTAGTATGTTAATCAATACTAATCAGATAGCCCCATTTTGTTGATCTTTATTCTAAGAAATCTTTTAAACGTTTGCTGCGAGAAGGGTGGCGTAATTTTCTTAGCGCCTTCGCTTCAATTTGGCGAATACGTTCACGAGTTACACCAAATACTTTCCCTACTTCTTCTAATGTACGTGTACGACCATCATCTAAACCGAAGCGTAAGCGAAGCACATTTTCTTCACGGTCAGTTAATGTATCTAACACATCCTCTAATTGTTCTTTTAACAATTCATATGCTGCATGGTCAGATGGAGATTGAGCTTCAGAATCCTCAATAAAGTCCCCTAAATGAGAATCATCTTCTTCTCCAATTGGTGTTTCAAGAGATACTGGTTCTTGCGCAATTTTTAAAATTTCACGTACTTTTTCAGGTGTTAAATCCATTTCTTCCCCAATTTCTTCCGGAGATGGCTCACGACCTAAGTCTTGTAATAATTGGCGTTGTACACGAATTAATTTATTAATTGTTTCTACCATATGCACTGGAATACGAATCGTACGTGCTTGGTCGGCAATGGCACGTGTAATTGCTTGGCGAATCCACCATGTTGCATAAGTGGAGAATTTAAAGCCTTTACGGTAGTCAAATTTCTCAACTGCCTTAATAAGACCCATATTCCCCTCTTGAATTAAATCAAGGAATAACATACCTCGACCAACATAGCGTTTTGCAATCGACACAACAAGACGTAAGTTTGCTTCTGCTAGGCGTTTACGTGCTTCTTCGTCCCCTTGCTCAATACGCTCCGCTAATGCAATTTCTTGCTCGGCAGAAAGTAAATCAACTCGACCAATTTCTTTTAAATACATTCGTACAGGGTCATTTATTTTAACGCCTGGTGGTACACTCAAATCATTTAAATCGAAAGTCTCTTCGTTTGCTTCTTCTTTCATTAAGCTTTCTTCTTCAAATTCTTCTTTTCCGATGATTTGAATGTCTTTATTCTTTTCAAGGTCTTCAGCAAAGTGGAAAATTTCTTCATTCTCCAGTTCATAAGGCGCTAATTTCTCTGAAATTTCTTTCATTGAAATTTCACCCTCTGTTTTTGCCTTTTCTTGTAGTGATTTTTTTGCTTCATCTAATGTGATTTCTACTTCTATCTCTTTTGAACGTTCTGACTTGTCCGCCATAAACCTTCCTCCTTCTAAACAACCGAATCGGGTTAAATCGCCGATAACGATTTTCTTAAATGAATAATCTGTTGGGCGATTTCAAGTGCACGCGCATACTCATGCATCTTCTCCGCTTCCTTTGACTCATGCATCTTTTGTTGAATTTCTTGCTCAATTCTATATTTTTGAAGCTGCCGTATAGAGTCTGTGAACTCTGCCTCTGCTTGGTCAGGGTCCCGCTCAGCTAAAGCCGCTTCCATTACAATTTTTCGTAATTCAGGGTCATCTAATACCTCAACAAAGCGCTGATAATCTGGATGACCGTATTCCTCATAAAATCCAACTAGGCGAACAAAAACTGCCATATATGCATCACGTACAAATGGCTCTTTTTGCTCACTACGTAATACCCTGTCCACTACATCTATATTATGAAGCATATGAGCCAGTAATAAACGTTCGGCACGTTCAGCTGCGTCCATAGGCTTTTGTTGCTGCGTGACTGGCATCGAAGGCATTTGTACTGGCATTTCTACTTTTGCAGAACGTACCTGATTTGCCTCAAGCTTTCGGAATTGAGCATATATCGCTTCTTCCGAGATATTGGTTTCATTTGATAGCTGTCGTATATACAAATCTCGTTCAACTGGAGAAGATCTACCAGCTAACTGCTCGAGGACTTCTTGAATATACTGAAGCGTATCATTTTCAAACTGAAAGTTCTTATTGCGTCTAGCATGCATCATCATAAAAGCAATATACGCATGAGGGTTTTCCAAAATTTGTTCTTTAAATGCTTGTCCACCTAAACTACGAATGTATTCATCGGGATCTAGCTTATCTGGTAATACCGCTATATCAACTTTCATACGTTCTACTTGAAGTAACTGTGCCGCCCTTTTTGCCGCGTCAAAACCAGCATTATCACCGTCATAGCAAATCGTAACCTGCTCTACTAAGCGCTTTAGCTTTGTGATATGCTGTTTTGTAAGCGAGGTACCCATTGTTGCTACGGCATTCGTTACACCAACAGAATTTGCTGCTAAAACATCCATAAATCCTTCCATCAATACTACTTGACGATTTTTTCTTATTGAGGTTCGTGCTTTGTCTAGGTTATATAGCACTTCACTCTTTTGAAAAATTGGTGATTCTGGACTATTTAAATATTTTGCCTCCTCACCAGTCGAAGAAAGTATTCGTCCTGAGAATGCAATTATTTTTCCGTTCTCATCACGAATGGGAAACATAATACGTCCTCTAAAACGATCAAAATAGCGTTCTTCCCCTTCTCGCTTGATTATTAAACCACTCTCTGCGATTTCTTGTAAGTTATAACCTTTTCTTTCAAGCAATATCGTTAATGCATCGAAGCTTGGGAGAGACCATCCAATGCTATTAGATTCGATAAGTTCCCTTGTAAATCCTCTTTCTAGTAAATAATTTAAAGGTTCTTCACCATCTTCCGTGTTCAACAGTAAATGATGGAAAAAATCTGCTGCAAAAGCGTGTGCTTCTTTCATCCTTTCTTCCGCTTTAGATATCTTTTTCGTTACTTCAGGTAAACTTGGTCCAACATCTAAATGTATGCCGGCACGTTCACCAAGTTTCACGACAGCGTCAGGAAAAGAAATTCCTTCCATATCCATGACAAAAGTAATAGCATTACCGCCTGCACCACAACCAAAGCAATGAAAGATTTGTTTGTCTGTTGACACAGAAAAGGATGGTGTTTGTTCTCCATGAAATGGACAGAGGCCAAACCAGTTGCGACCACGCTTTGTTAGCTGCATGTATTCGCTAATAACATCAACAATATCCGATTGTGTACGAATCTGTTCAATCACTTCTTCTGGAATTTTCCCTGCCAAGCTCATCACCATCTTTAATTTACGTTCTAGAACACAATTCGCTATCCGTTTTAAAAATCCTTTAATTCTCGACAAAAAAATAGGATTTTTCTCTTTTTAAATATTTTTACCACAATTTTATTATTATAAAACAAAAATTAGTTTTTATCTATACTATTTTCTAAAACCGACTCAAAAAAACCGCCTCTTACTACTGAGGTGGTTTATCAAAATTCAATTCTTATTTACAGGTCGAGATATGTTCTATAATAATATTTGCTGTTTCCTCTACAGCCTTATTCGTAACATCAATAACCTTACAACCGATTTTATCGACAATTTTTTCAAAATGCTGAATTTCTTCTAATATACGATTATGCTGTGCATATATAGCATCATCATTCAAGCCAAGTGTCATTAATCTTTCTTTTCTAATTGAGTTTAATTTATCAGGAGAAATAATTAAACCGAAACATTTTTTGGGATCGATCTTTAATAGTTCTTCAGGTGGCTCCACTTCTGGTACTAAAGGTACGTTCGCCACCTTATAGCGTTTATGTGCTAAATATTGTGATAGCGGTGTTTTGGAAGTGCGTGATACACCAACGAGCACAATATCAGCCTGTAATAGACCACGAGGATCTCTACCATCATCATATTTTACAGCAAATTCAATAGCCTCAATTTTTTTAAAATAATCATCATCTAGCTGGTGAACGATGCCTGGTGCCTCTAATGGTATTTCTTCCATAAATGTTGCCATTGTTTTTAAAGCAGGCCCTAAAATATCGACAGCATGTATCTTTTCTTGAACACACAGTTCATGTAATAACGATCGCATCTCCTGTCGAACAAGCGTGTACACAATGAATGCCTGTTGTTTTGCTGCAAGGCAAACAATTTTTCGGATGAGATCCTCCGTTTGAATATGAGGAAAACGCCGAATTACCGTGTTTTCTAAACCAGGACGAAACTGGCTAATAACCGCTTTCGCTACTTGATCACCAGTTTCACCGACTGAATCAGATACAACAAATACTCGAAGTCTTTTCATGCTGCTCTCCTTCAAATTTAGACATTCTGTGCCAGTGATAAGAAAGCTCGCGTAATCGTTGTTTTTGTTAGACGACCAACGATTGTTAATCCACCCTCCTGTGGTTCAACTACTGGTAGCGAATCAACTTCTCGTTCAATTAATTTATTCGCTGCAGTAACTAAAGAGTCTGACCTTTCGCAGTACGAAATATTTGGCATACGTGTCATAATGATATGTACAGGAATTTTGTTTAAATCCTGAGTGCCAATACTTGTACGCAGTAAATCCTTGCGAGATAGGACGCCTGTTAAAAACTCGTTCTTATCTACGACGAAGAGAGTTCCAACATCCTCCGAAAACATGAAGCATATTGCATCATAGACTGTCATTGTTTCTGGTACAACAACAGGTCCTGAATGAAAATCTTTCACCTTTAAATTGTGAATACTATCCATCAATGTTACGGATGCTTTTTTACCTGAATAGAAATAGCCAACCCGAGGTCTTGCATCTAAAAAGCCTGCCATCGTAAGAATTGCTAAATCTGGTCTTAAAGTCGCTCTAGTCAGATTGAGACGTTCTGCAATATGTTCGCCTGTAATCGGGCCGTTTTCTTTCACAATTTGTAAAATGTCTTCCTGACGTTTATTGAGTTCGATTGGACTCACCGCCTCAAATCTAATAGTGTTATACTTATGCTCAATTATTATATACTATTTTAATAATTATTGCGAAGAAAAGAACTACATGCTACAATATTGACACATACGCTTGCTCTAGATGTATTTTCGAGCGATATGCGTTATACAGGCGATGATAGGAAAAAAAGTATCTGTTCCATTTTAAAGCGAGTAGAAGATGGTGAAAGTCTACATAGTAACAGAGAAAAGGCACTCCTTGAGCTAACTTTTTGAAAAGAGGTTTTAAACAAAACGTTTAAAACAATCAGGGTGGAACCGCGGGTTTTAGCACTCGTCCCTGGGCATTCATTGTGCCCGGAGACGGGTGCTATTTTTAATTTAGTCTTGCACTAAGTTAAAAAGTACTTTGGCTTATGTATATGAGCCAAGGCAAAATTAATATTCACTCTATGTATGTGAAAACTATGAAGGAGGCTATTTTTATGGCTAACAAATCAATGGAAACAATTGTATCATTAGCGAAGCATCGTGGCTTTGTCTTTCCAGGTTCTGAAATCTACGGAGGCTTAGCAAACACTTGGGATTATGGTCCACTTGGTGTTGAATTAAAAAACAATGTAAAAAAAGCATGGTGGCAAAAATTTGTCCAAGAATCTGAGCATAATGTTGGGATAGATGCTGCTATTTTAATGAATCCTAAGGCTTGGGTTGCTTCTGGTCACGTGGGTAACTTTAATGACCCAATGATCGATTGTAAAGCATGTAAAGCGCGCCATCGTGCCGATAAAATCATCGAAGACGCTGCATTAGCTAAAGGCGATGAAATCATTGTTGATGGTATGACATTCGACCAAATGAAAGAAACTATGGTTAAGTACGAAGTAGTGTGCCCAGATTGCGGTAAAGCTGATTTCACAGATATTCGCCAATTTAACTTAATGTTTAAAACATTCCAAGGTGTAACAGAATCTTCTACGAACGAAATTTATTTACGCCCAGAAACAGCGCAAGGTATTTTCGTTAACTTTAAAAATGTACAACGCTCTATGCGTAAACGTACACCATTTGGTATCGCACAAATTGGTAAATCATTCCGTAACGAAATTACTCCAGGTAACTTTACATTCCGCACACGTGAATTTGAACAAATGGAGCTTGAATTTTTCTGTAAACCAGGTGAAGACCTTGAATGGCATGCATACTGGAAAGAATTTTGTAAAAACTGGTTATTAAACCTAGGCATGAAAGAAGAGTCAATGCGTCTTCGCGATCACGAGCAAGATGAGTTATCTCACTACTCTAACGCTACAACAGATGTCGAATTCAAATTCCCATTCGGTTGGGGCGAGCTTTGGGGTATAGCGGACCGCACAGATTACGATTTAAAACAGCACATGGAGCATTCTGGTGAAGACTTCACTTACATCGACACAGTTACAAATGAACGCTATGTGCCATACTGTATCGAGCCTTCATTAGGAGCGGACCGTGTGACATTAGCATTCTTATGCGATGCTTATGACGAGGAAGAGCTTGAGGGCGACGATAAGCGTACGGTATTACGTTTCCACCCTGCTCTTGCGCCATTTAAAGCTGCTGTCCTACCACTTTCTAAAAAGCTTTCAGATGAAGCTACAAATGTTTGGGCAGATCTTCGCAAAGCATTCCCAGTTGATTTCGACGAATCTCAATCAATTGGTAAACGTTACCGTCGACAAGATGAGATCGGTACACCTTTCTGTATCACATATGACTTCGACTCTCAAGAGGATGGTCAAGTGACGGTGCGTCACCGCGATTCAATGTCCCAAGTTCGTATGCCGATTGCAGATGTGCAAGCATATATTGAAAAACATCTTCAATTCTAAAATCGAGTAGGAGGGGGTGACTAACCCCCGACCTCTCTCACCACCGTACGTACGGATCCGTATACGGCGGTTCAATTAAGATGAATAACGCAAG
>NZ_JBIWDH010000008.1:0-38839 GCF_044761885.1 Lysinibacillus sp. NPDC097231
GAAGTTTTATTTCTAAATCTAGCGGTAAAACAACTTGATTCATGTTATAATTTTTAAACATAAGGACACTTCTTTCTGATTGGTTATGGTTTGGTTACTTTAATTTTATCAGAAGGTGTCCTTTCTTTTTATTCTTTTTATTAAAATTTATATGTTCAAATACAAAGCCCGGGGAATTTTACTGATCGTAAAATTCCCCGGGCTTCTTTGTTAATTCTTGAGGTTTTGTCCCAGCCTCATTTTTATCTAGTTACAGCATTATAAAAAGTAGGTTTACGTCAATAGATATGACGTAAACCTACTTTTTCAGTAACTCTTATTTTCAAAATCAAGAGTTTTATTTCTCTATTATTTGCTTACTGGTGCTGCTTCTGTTGTGTTAAGATCCATTTCCTTAGCGTTCTCTAGCACATCTTTTGGAATCGTAATCGTTTTCACAGCATTGAAATCATGATATTTGATTGTTGTTTGCTGTTTTGTTTTTATTGAATTGCCTTCTACTTTCATGCTTAATGTCATATCCATAGCAATTTCTTCTACATCAAATGTTTCTTTATTAATCAATAATTTGTATGTGAGACTATCAAAAGACATATTGCCCAATTGTGCCTCCAGATCAGCTTCCATTCCTAAATCCATTACACTAAGCTGTTGCTTCACTAATTCTGTGAATTTATCACCAGAACCCTTCAGCGTTAATTCATAACGGGTAGCTGTTTCATTTAATTTGAAATCGTCAGCAAATGATTGCAGCATCTCTAATTGCTCCGCTGCATCTGGCTGCATCCCAGTTTGGTTAAGCACACCTTCAAACAATTGTTTCGGGAACTTTACCCAAGCCTTTTGATCTGCCTCATACATATACATACCATCTTTTGCCGTCATATACATTTTAATCGGCAAATTAATCGCTTCACCATTTGTTGGATCTGTTAGTGACATTGTGCCATCCGCAAAGAATTGCATCGGCTCTGTAACAATTTCCATAGACATATTGCCTTTAGAATCCATTTTCATTGTTTCCTTACCATCATTTGCCTCTACTGACTGAGTCATCGTCATGGTAGCTTTCATGCTTTTTAGCTCTTTTTGCTTGGCTAATGTTTTGGCAAATACTTCCTCTAAAGAAGCACTTTCACTTGTTGTTGTAGGTTGTTCTTTAGTTTCCTGCTGCTCTTGTGGCTGTTCTTTAGTTTCCTGCTGCTCTTGTGGCTGTTCTTTAGTTTCCTGCTGCTCTTGTGGTTGTTCCTCTTTTACTTCCGTTCCAGGCTGTGCTTCTTTATTGATGTCTAATGCGTTCACTATAAATGTCGCTAACTGACCACGCGTAACATTTTTATCTACACCAAATTCTGTTGCAGAAATGCCTTTTGCAATGCCTGCCTCATACAATGCCGTTACAGCATCTGCATATGGACTACTTTGCGGTACATCTGTAAATGGACTCTCTCCTTTTGCTGTTAAGCCTGCTGCCTTTGCCACCATCATCGCCATTTGACCACGTGTAATAGTTTCATCTGGACGGAATGTATTATCCTCATAGCCTTCCACAACACCAAGATTAATCGATGTAACAATCGCCTTAAAGTATGGACTAGATGAGTTTACATCCTTTAAAACCGGTCTTGCTGCAGTATCCGTTGTTGTTGTTAGTTGGAAAGCACTTGCTATCATCTTCACCGCTTGTCCACGTGTTACGTCCCGTGATGGCTTAAATGTACCATCTGGAAAACCATTAATAATATTTGCTGCATGTAATGTTGAAATACTGTTAAAATGTTCATGATCTTCGCTTACATCTGAAAATGGACTAGCAGCCGAAGCAGGTACTACTGCTAAAGCTGTAACTGCTATTGCCGTTGTTGCTGCCGTGTAAAGTTTATGTTTTTTCTTTGTCATGATTGATATCCCCCAATTATGTAAATTTTTAAAGGCTTTCATTTCTATTTTATATAAACCGTTGGGAAAATGCTAGGAATTTGGAAAATTAAATTGAAATAGCCATTTTATCCGTCACAATTTCATTCTTCTATCAAAAAAAACCGACCTCCTAGGAGATCGGTTTTTTTGAAAATGATTACTCAGCAGCTTTTGCGCGAAGAACCATTTGTAGGATACCACCGTGACGGTAGTAGTCTACTTCTACTTCTGAGTCGAAACGAGCTAAAGCTTGGAAAGTTTTAACTGAACCGTCTTCAGATTTAGCAGTAACTGTTAAGATTTCACGTGGTTTTACGTTGTCAGTAATGTTAACAGAGATTTCTTCTTTACCAGTTAAGCCTAAAGTTTCAGCTGATTCACCTGGCATGAATTGAAGTGGAAGAACACCCATCATTACTAAGTTAGAACGGTGGATACGCTCGTAAGATTGTGCGATAACAGTTTTCACGCCAAGTAGGAATGTACCTTTCGCAGCCCAGTCACGAGAAGAACCCATACCGTAGTCGTTACCAGCAAGTACTACTAAGCCAGTACCTTGCTCTTGGTATTTCATACATGCGTCATAGATGTACTCTACTTCGCCTGTTGGCCAGTAAGTAGTGAATCCACCCTCTGTACCTGGAGCAACTTGGTTACGGATACGGATGTTTGCAAATGTACCACGCATCATAACTTCGTGGTTACCACGACGAGAACCGTATGAGTTGAAGTCACGGATTGCAACACCGTTTTCGATTAAATATTTACCTGCAGGTGTATCTTTACCGATTGCACCAGCTGGAGAAATATGGTCAGTTGTGATTGAGTCACCGAACTTCGCCATAATGCGTAAACCGTCTAAGCCTTTAATAGCTTCTGGCTCTTTTGCAAGACCTTGGAAGAATGGTGGGTTTTGGATGTAAGTTGATTTGTCATCAAATGTGTATAGAGACTCAGTTGATGTTTCAATTGCATTCCATTTTTCGTTCGCTGTGAATACAGTTTCGTATTCTTTTTGGAATAATTCACGGTTAACTACAGTACCTAATACTGCGTTAACTTCTTCAGTTGAAGGCCAGATATCAGCGAAGAATACTTCGTTGCCATCTTTGTCTTTACCGAATGAATCTTTTTGTAGGTCGATATCCACAGTACCAGCAAGTGCATAAGCAACAACAAGTGGTGGAGAAGCTAAGTAGTTAGCTTTTACAAGTGGGTGTACGCGACCTTCGAAGTTACGGTTACCAGAAAGAACTGATGTTACGAATAAGTCGTTATCTTTGATAGCGTCTTCGATTTCAGGAAGTAATGGACCTGAGTTACCGATACATGTTGTACAACCGTAACCTACAGTGTTGAAACCGATTTGGTCAAGGTAAGTTTGTAAACCTGAATCTTCAAGGTAACCAGTTACTACTTTAGAACCTGGTGCTAAAGAAGTTTTTACCCATTTAGGCACAGTTAGACCTTTTTCTACAGCTTTTTTCGCCACTAAGCCCGCAGCAATTAATACGTATGGGTTAGATGTATTTGTACAAGAAGTGATAGCAGCGATAGCTACAGCACCTGTTGGGATTTCTACATCACCTTCAGAAAATTTAGCTACAGAAGTTTTTGCGAATTCATCTTCAGTTAAACCGAAACCTTGTGTACCTTGTGGTGCCACTACTGCTTCTTTGTAACGAGAACGCATTTGAGATAGTGGAATTAAGTCTTGTGGACGTTTTGGACCAGAAAGGTTTGGTTCGATTTCAGCTAAGTTTACTTCTAATACGTCAGTGTAAACTGGCTCTAATGTTGGATCGAAGAACATGTGGTTTGCTTTTAAGTAAGATTCTACAACCGCGATGTGCTCTTCGTCACGACCAGTTAAACGCATATAGTTTAATGATTCTTCGTCAATTGCGAAGAAACCACATGTAGCACCATATTCTGGAGCCATGTTAGAAATTGTAGCACGGTCAGCTAGTGGTAATTTAGATACGCCAGGTCCGAAGAACTCAACGAATTTACCAACTACGCCACGTTGACGTAATACTTGAGTTACTTTTAATGCTAAGTCAGTAGCAGTAGTTCCGTTTGGAAGATCGCCAACTAATTTAACACCGATAACTTCTGGGATTGGGAAGTATGAAGGTTGACCAAGCATACCTGCTTCAGCTTCGATACCACCAACGCCCCATCCAAGAACGCCGATACCATTAATCATTGTTGTATGTGAGTCAGTACCTACTACTGAATCTGGGAATGTTTCGAATGTACCGTCAGCATTTTCGTTTACGTGTACAACTGGAGCTAAATACTCTAAGTTTACTTGGTGAACGATACCAGTTGCTGGTGGTACAGCACGGAAGTTATTATAAGCAGTTTGTGCCCATTTTAAGAAGTTATAACGCTCAGCGTTACGTTCGAATTCTAGGTCCATGTTTGCTGCTAGTGCAGATGCATTACCATATTTGTCAACTTGTACTGAGTGGTCAATTACAAGGTCAACTGGAATAGCAGGGTTGATTTTGCTTGGGTCGCCGCCCATTTCTTTCATTGCAGAACGAAGAGAAGCAAGGTCAACTACTACTGGTACACCAGTAAAGTCTTGTAATACTACGCGTGAAGGTTTGAATGGTACTTCTGCTTCTGGATCAGCACCGTTACCCCATTTTGCTAATTCGTTTACGTGCTCTTCTTTGATAACATATGCATCATATTGACGTAAAACTGATTCTAATAATACTTTGATTGAGTAAGGAAGGTTTGAAACTTTTGCAACGCCAGCTTTTTCAATCGCAGCTAAGTCATAGTAATTATAAGTTTTACCATTAACTTCGAATGATGCACGGCTGTTGTGTAAATTACCTTGTGCCATTTGCGGATCCCCCTAAATATCTTTTTGAAAAGGCTAAGTAAAGCATCTTTTCTCCAATACCCATGATAGCGTATTTATATTCATAAGTAAATTACATTAATATTATCTTTTTCGATAAGTTAATCTTATGACAAGAGATTCATTTTGATTATTTACATGAATGAGCGAATTTGTGACGAAAAAGACATATTTTCACCTTTTTCATTTTGAACATTTTCTTAAAAATTTATGCATACATATTTTGAAACTAAAAAAACGGTATTTTTTCAATATAAAAACACAGGAGGCAAGACCATAATTCTCCTGTGTTGGACCTTTTAAGGCTCTTCACCATAACGTGTGGTTGATTTTTCGTCTTGGAGCGTCCAGTCTCACCCCAATCAACTTAATATTAAATGGCAAACGTTTAAACAAGTGTCATCCACAACTTTTGGTGATGACACTTGTTTATAAAGTTCAATACTTTATCGCTTAGTTATAGCTTTGCCAAAAAAATGTCTTTATATAACGTTTTTCTTCTATTATATATTAGTAAGGATTATCGATCACTTATTTAAGAAAACTCATTTTCCTTTTTTGTCACAAGTGACTTTAATTTATCGCTTAACTCCTGAATACGATTGGTTGTGTTCGTCATCGTTTCTAGCATATTATTTTCATCCTCTACCGAATGCAGAATCTCTCCAGTGGAAGTTGCGTTTTGCTCAGTCATTTCATTTAGCTTTTCAATCTGTGCCTGTATGCTTTCAAACTGCGAGATGGCGCTGCTTAATTCATTCATGCCTCTAGTTAAATCCGTATTAGTTTTTGTAAATGAATCTTTTAAAACATTAAAGAAGTTGCTAACGTCTTGTAATAGCAGCTCCCCATGTTGTAACGCTCTTTCTCCATCATCAGAACGTTGATGAGCCTCTGTTGACTTTTCGAACAGTGTTCGCGTTACATTTGTAATACTCACCGTAATAGCAGCACTTTCTTCCGCTAATTTTCGTACTTCGTCTGCAACAATGGCAAACCCTTTGCCATGTTCCCCTGCTCTTGCCGCTTCAATTGCTGCATTGAGAGCAAGTAAATTTGTCTGTTCTGCAATATGCTGTATCCCCTTTAATAAATTATCTACAGTTTGCAGACTAAGCTGGAGCTCATTCACTGTTTCAGTAGTAGAGCTCATCGCATGACTCATAACCCCCATTTGCATCATTGCATCCTGCATTTTTTCCCATCCTGCTAAAACTTCCTGCTGAAGATCTGTAGACTTAGAAACAGTATCCTTTGATATAGAGAATGTTTCGTTGACAAAATGTACAGATTCCTTCATCGTTCCATGGATCATTTGTAAGCTGGATGACTCCTGCTGAATACTAGCAGAAATATCCTCAGTAGCTAAAAGAATTTGTTTACTCGATCCAGATATACGCTGCATTGTACGCTGAAAATGTGTAACGTGCTCATCCAATGCTTTACTACCTTTTTCAATCTCTTGAAACGTATCCTGTAGCTGATTTAAAGATGCTTTTACTTCGGTCTGCTGAACTGCGGCATGTTCAATTAGTTCATTGCCCCATTTTGCGAGCAAATAAAATGCAATAATTACGCCATTCATAATCGCAACAAGTGTAATAAATACGATAAAATCATCGAATGGCCCTAATAATGATTCAGACTTTACGATATAGAGAATAAGGAAGCTGATGTTTGTCAGTATGCCAAAAAACACGATTAATTCTTTCTTAAAATAAAGAGCAATAATTGCCACTGTACAAAGTAAAATATAATGTTTATTTAACGAAAAGCTATCTAGTAAAAATAATGTAAAGACAACACTCGAAGGAATCATGCCAAAAATAAAGCCTTTAACATATGTTTTAATAGGTAAAAAGTAATTACATATTGCTAATGCAATAACGGCAAGACCAACAAATAGAAACATAATGCCCTTTGAAAAAATCATAGGTCCACAAATAAGAACAGCTAAAATTGAAATGATCGCTAAATTGACACGATGGACTTTTCGTGTATCATATCGAATCTTTTTTTCCATATAATTATCCTCCCTAAAAAATGAATGGCCATTCAGTTAATTCTTCTATTATTATATAGTATAATACCCAATTTTTATAGATAAAAAATGAATATAAGAGAATATCCAATACTTATCGGAGTCAAATGGTGATAATGCGATGATTTCTTTAGCTTTTAGGTAGGACGTGTTCGTCGCAATTATAAGTTTACCGAAATTCATGTGATATCTAAGTTTGACTTTTCGTGCATTTAAACGAATCTTTTCCAAAAATGAATAGACTTTCAATTTGTTTTTCGATTATCATGTAGTATAACCACTAATTTTTATAGATAAAAAACGTATATAAGAGAATATTTCGCATTTCTCATAATTGAAGGGAGATAGTTGAAATGGGGAGAATACAACAAATTGCACCAAATTTTTATTGTATCGATACACATGATTTAAATCGGGAACAGCGTACAAGCTCCTATTTACTAATTGATGAAAAAATTGCATTAATCGAAACATCTGCCAGTCCATCTGTGCCTTATATAATAGAAGGTTTAAATGAATTAAATATTGCTTTAGAGGATATTGATTATGTTATTGTGACGCATATACACTTAGACCATGCTGGAGGGGCAGGTTTATTTTTACAAAGCTGTCCAAATGCTACATTCGTTGTACATCCACGAGGTACTTCTCATATGGTGGATCCTAGTCGTCTAATAGCAAGTGCAAAGAGTGTTTATGGCGCAGAATTTGACAGTCTATTTGATCCAATTGTCCCAATCGAAGCTGAACGCATTAAAGAAATCGAACATGAGGAAGTACTTTCTTTAGGTCAACACCAGCTAACGTTTTATCATACGGAAGGCCATGCAAAGCATCATGTATCTATGCTCTATTCTGCTACGAATGGTTTATTTGTTGGTGATACAACTGGTGTCCGTTACCCAGAAATGGACGGAGAAGCGATCGATTTAATTATCCCTTCTACTTCGCCAAACCAGTACAACCCAGAGACTATGGAACAATCTATTCAGCTTTACGAAAAGCTCCATGCTACAGAATTGTATTTCGGTCATTATGGTGCTTATCAAAATCCATCTGAAGCCTACCGTCAAGTACGCTATTGGACACCACTATTTATAGCTGAAGGAGAAAAAGCTTTAACTGTTTCCAGCGATTTTAAAGAACAGGTCAAGTTTTTAGATACACGCTTTAAAGAACTTTTACACAGCTATTTACAGGAGCATGATATCCCAGAAAATCATCCTGTCTATCAAACAATCCCGTTTGATACCATTGTTTCGGCAATGGGAATTCTTGATTATCTAGCTAAAAAGAACGTGTAGAATGATGACTGTTACCTTTTACGCAAATCAAAAGCATCGGAACTATCCGTTGCTTTTTTATTATTCACTTCATTTCGTATAAATTGGTATAATTAGGATAAAGGGAGTGATATAAAAATGCTAAGTAAACTATCCATAATAATGTCTATAATGGGGGTTTTATTCTTTAGTTCTGCCTATATTTTTACAAAGTCCTTTGAGCTTTTAATGATGATAGGGCTTGCTACCTTGTTTATTAGCTTATTGAGTAGTTTTAGTGCTATGTTTAAAGGAGAACAGGGCAAAACAAAGCTATTACCTGTTGCAGCGTTTTTCATCCTTAGTTTTACGCTAATTTGGACAGAACCTTTTCAAATTGTTAGGTTATTAACATGGTTTAAAAATATCATTTGATCATGATTACTTTAAGTGATCCAAAACAGCTTGAAAATCCTGCTCCTCCCCTATCTCACGAAAATTACGAAATGGGTTGCTGACTTTTTTCATGCGATTTAATACAGCAGGAATCGTAAATTGATCAGGCGTTAAATGCTCATTGACCTCTTCCCAATGTAATGGCGTTGCCACTAAGCCTTTTTCATTGCCACGTGTCGAATAAGGAGCAATAATCGTTTTCCCTTCTGCATGCTGCACATAATCTAAATATAATTTTTGATGCCTATTTTTCTTTAAACGTTCTATAGTATACAAATCAGGCTTTTGTTCGCATAAAAAACGACACACAAATTCAGTAAATACTCTCACCTCTTCATAGGAAAATGTATGTTCAGGTAACGGTATATAAAGCTGCAATCCTTTGCCTCCCGATGTTTTCACAAAGGATTGCAGCTTGAAATAATCGATAATTTCCTTTAAATCCAGCGCTCCAGTAACAGCGAGTGAAAATTGCTCGACAGAAGGAGGATCCAGATCGAAGACAATCTCAGTCGGTCGCTCTGTTTGTACTGTTTGAAAAGGTATGTGCAGCTCTAAGGTAAGCTGATTGCCAAGCCATAATAATGATTCAAGATTGTTACATACAAGATAATTAATATCATCCATCCATCCTGTTGAAACAAATTCAGGTAGTTTCTCTGGACTACTTTTTTGATAAAAGCTGTCTCCAGGAACCCCATGTGGAAAACGAATTAACGTAAGTGGGCGATTACGAAGAAAAGGTATTAAATACGGAGAAATCATTTGTAAATAGTATAAATAGTCATCCTTCGTTATGCCAATTTCAGGCCAAACTGGTTTATCAGGATGCGTAATGTTTACTGTATCTGGAATTGGATTAAGCTGTCGCTGCATATGCTGCCAGTGACAATCTTCTGGCATCATTTCCAGTCGAAATGCATGGAAACGCGGTTCCCGTAATTTAATGCCATCAAAATCAATACAGGCTATATCGACACAAATAGAAGACGCTAATACCCATGTTTCATTTATCCTTTGTCCATTTGCTTGAAAAAAAGCTATGAGTGTTTTACGCTCTTCCTCTGACATTCCATGTTTAAAAACAACGATTTCTACTAGCTCGTCCTGATGATAAACAGAGCCATGAAAATAGCCATTTCTATGGTCATATTGATTGACAATAACCGTTACATATCGCCAATTCTTGATTTTTAACCACTGTGTAGAACGCGTATCTCCTACCCACTTGCTTGTTTTCTTTTTAGCAATCATCCCTTCCCCATTATTCACTCTAATCTCATGCCAAAGTTGCTCAGCAGCCTCTGTACAATCAATTGCTTGAAGGAATTCTTGGCTCTCATAATCGACAGTTAATGGAAGCTTTAGAGTCGTAAAAAGCTTAGCGAGTTGCTGCTTACGCGTCTTCAAGTACCGATTTGTCAACGATTCACCCTTATAGTTTAGAACATCAAAAACAATATAATGACAAGGAAAAGATTGTGCATGAGCTGCAATTACTTCTTGGTTTTGCATCCTTCTTCTTTTTTGCACGAGCGAAAAATCACTTTTTAAATTATTCGATAAACAAACTAATTCCCCATCAAATGTTACTGGTAAAAACGCTTTAATTTGATCAAATAAGCTGTTACAAAAATTGAGTATCTCTGGAAATAAGTGACTCAAGTTATTGCCATTTCTGCTTATTAACACTGGCTGTTCGTCCCATTCTAATAGACACCTAAATCCATCATATTTTGTTTCATACAGCCATTCTTCACCAATAGGCGTTTCAAGCACTTCCGTTAATAACATTGGTTTCATCAGAGCACACCTACTTTGCCTTTTATGTTTAGTTTTTGACGATTTCACTTTAAGATACATAAAAATAAGCAAAAAATATCATAGTAATAAAAACGAGGTGACCTGAATGCATACAGTTTGGAAAGGCAGTATTTCATTTGGTCTTGTCAATATACCAGTGAAACTACACGCTGCTACAGAAAATAAAGACATTAAATTGCGACAACTTCACAAAGAATGTCATACACCTATTAGCTATAAGAAAGTTTGTGAAGGCTGTAACCAAGAAGTAAAAGATGAGGATATTGTTAAGGCTTATGAGTATGCCAAAAATAAGTTTGTCGTATTAGATCAAGAGGAATTAGAGAACTTGCGGAAGGAAAATGAAGATAAGGCCGTTGAAATTATTGATTTTGTGAAATTAACTGAAATCGATCCTATTTATTTTGAACGAACTTATTTTTTATCCCCTGATACGACTGGCGGAAAGGCCTATTCCCTATTACGTCAAACATTAGAACAATCCGGAAAAATAGGCGTTGCCAAAATTATTATCCGTTCAAAAGAGCAATTAGCAATTGTTCGTGTTTATCAAAACTCTTTAGTGATGGAGACCATTCATTACCCTGATGAAGTAAGAAGCGTGAGTGATGTTCCAAATATTCCAAGCGAACAAAACGTTGTTCCAAAAGAGCTAGAAACGGCACTAATGCTAGTTGATCAATTAACAACAGAATTTAACCCTGAAAAATACACTGATGACTATCGCAATGCTCTAATGGAGCTTATAGAGGAGAAAAAAGCAACGAATACCATCTCAACTAGCGATAAACGTCCAATTCCTGATAATGTCACGGACTTAATGACAGCACTTCAAGCCTCCTTAGAGAAAACGAAAAAGCCAACAACGAGAAAACGAACAACGAAAACGAAGAAAAATGCTTAAAATGCACAAGTAAGAAGCGTATCCATTGTTTTGGATATGCTTTTTTTAAGGTATTTTTCTTTTATTGTTATACATATCCAATGGCAATGAAGAGGCTTGTAGAACAAAAAGGGTTCGAATTGTTACACTTATATGGTTCATAAATTAAAAAACCAAAACACAAACATTTGTTCTGTATTTCTGTTATAATAAAGAAAAAACTAGGAGTTAAATGATGATAAACATTCGTGAACGCATGGAGCATTACCGTATAACAGGTTTAAGTCTTGTAGCTATCGAGAAGGGAAAAATCAGTAAGACGGATCAATTTGGTGTTCTAGAGGCAGGTACCGATAAATACGTTAATGAACACTCCATTTTCAATGCTTGTTCGATCAGTAAGTTTCTAACAAGCATTTTAGTAATGAAATTGGTGGAACAAGGGATTGTTGATTTAGATGAAGATATTAATAAAAAACTAGTGTCATGGAAAGTTCCTGACAATCAATTGACAAAGCATAAAAAGGTTACATTACGAAACTTACTAAGTCATCAATCTGGTATTGTTGACCCGGAAGGCAGTTTTGCGACGGTAGAATCGTTCAATGACATGCCATCCATGGTAGAAATATTGAATGGTAAAACGCCTATTGAGGTAATGTACGAACCAGAAAGTGAATTTCACTATTCCGATGCAGGGTTTTGCGTTATTCAATTACTTATTGAAGACATAATGAGCAAACCATTTTCCGTTCTTATGGACGAACTTATTTTTCAGCCATTGAGCATGACAAACAGTACATTTTCTACCTCTCTTTCAACATCAAATACGGATAACTTTGCATGTGGCCATAATCAAAATGGAACGTTAATTCCAGGGAAATATTTTATTTATCCTTACAGTGCCGCTTGTGGTATATGGACTACTCCAAGAGATTTAACAAAATTATTACTGGATGTTATGAAGGCTGTCAAAGGACAAAGTAAAATCGGCATTACTAAAAAACAAGTAAAAGAACTGTTAACCCCTCAGGGATGCAAGGAATGGACGGGCCTTGGAATATTTCTAGATGGCACGGACGAGAAGCTTGAATTGTCTTCCCTTGGCTGGGGTGTTGGATTTCAATGTATGCTAATAGCCTATCCATATCTTGAACAAGGAATTGTTATGATGACCAATACTGATACAGGTATGCATCAAATGAAGGGAATCATGGGTGAGATCTACCATTCGCTTTACTAATAACAGATTCGAGGCCAATCATCAATAATAGTATCAGCAGGCCCTGCCATTCTAGCTTCAGCTTAACTGATGAGGAACTGTTGATTTTCACTTAGAGTGGCGACTCCTGTGGGATAAGCTTGCGCTGAAAGCCCCACAGGAACGTAGTGACGAGGAGTTTGAAGCCAAGCCCACGGAAAGCTCCAACTCGGAGTGCAAATTATTCATAACATTTCTTTTCGGGATATGGATTAGATTTAGTATGGTCTACAAGGCAATCATAAGTTCTCTTACCCTTAATTATCGTATCAATCGATTGATACATGTCTGAATAACCAGCATCCCCTTCCCCTCTGCTTCATTTAAACATTGTAAATCATCATTTTCTTTCGCAATAAATCCATCTAAACTAGTCGCCAATAAATAAAATAATTTCTCGTGTCATATCGTCATCTCTTTTCACTTTTGAAAAACTCTTGAACAATATCTATACTAAACATAAAACACGACAACTACTGGCATGTTTAAATGGAAAGAGGCGAGAAAATGACAAAAGCAAAACGGTTATTAGATATCCTTCTGTTTGTTAGTGCAAAGAAGAAATTTACTGCACAAGAAGTTGCTGATGAATTCAATATATCTATTCGCACGGTTCATCGATATATTTTAGATTTAAGTGATATGGGATTGCCTATTTACGCAGAACAAGGACGAAACGGCGGCTATACTGTCCTAACGAGCAGACTTCTTCCCCCTATTTTATTTACAGAGGATGAGGCAGTTTCGATTTTCTTTGCGTTCCAATCACTTCATTATTACCGTGATTTACCTTTTAATACGGAAATTAAATCCGCTTCTCATAAACTTTATAGCTCGCTTCAGCAGGAGGCGAAGCGGAAGGTGGATAAACTTCAATCCTACATCGCATTTTGGAATCCTAAACGAGCGATTGAAACCCCTTTATTGAAAGCTGTTTTAGGGGCAGCCATCGAAAACAAAAATCTACATATTCAATATGAATCCAAATCAGGTACAACAACGAAACATATTCATCCTATTGGTGTTTATGCTCATGATGGGCTGTGGTATATGCCCGCCTTTGATTTTACAAAACAAAAAATATTACTATTTCGTGTAGATCGTATTATTTCCATCATAAAAAGTGAAGAAAATAAAGAGGAATTTTATAATTTGGAGGAGTGGTTTGGTAGCACATATAAAATTAAACAACCCATTCGTTTACATGTTCTTTTATCAAGGGAGGGTGTACGTCAATGCAAAAGCGACCCTAACCTTGAAGATTTTGTCGTTATAAAAGAAGATGGCACAGGTTATATTGATTCCATTATAGACAAAGGTGAACTAAATTTTATTAGCCCCCTCTTCTATCGACTTGGTATGCATGCTCAAATTGTAGAACCAGAAGAATTAATCAATATTTTACGACAGCATGCAAAAGACATCTTATCTATGTATCGAGAAAATGATTAATGTTCTAAAACAGTTTTGTAAATTCGGCGTAGCATTCATCGCAAATGGGTACTTCTTGGACAGTACCTTCATTACTTAAAACTTACGATAATGCTAAGGATCACACCTGTAAGATTATAATTGTTTTAGAAAATGGTAAACACCTAACAGAAAACTTTTCTTCTTCATAAAATGATAGTGTACCCAATTCGCTTCCAAATTCTCATACTCTGAGCAAGAAACACCCCCCATCATTTAATAAATTTTTAATTTGGTCACTTTACGCTAAGAAAAAGTGGCCTTTTTTCTTATCAAATACCCCAAAATTTATTTAATAAAAAAACCGACAAGATCATTTAAGATTTTGTCGGTTTTCTACTTATTTAGCAGCCCAAATATCAATTTCTATTTTAATGTCAGGGAGTCCTAAAGCAGTAATATAAGCTATCGTCATAGAAGGATAGGGATTTCCAAACATCGTTTCCCATTGTTGATAGAAGTCATCCCAATCTATTTCTTCTGTTGCCCAAATATTGGCTTTCACCACATTATCCGCGTTAAGTCCCTCTGTCTCTAATATTAATTGAATATTCTTTAATGTATTTTTAACCTGTTCCGTTAATAATGATGGTAATTCACCGCTAGCCCCTACTCCAATCTGTCCAGATAATGCATACATTGTTGCATCCTTAGGAATGATTGTAAGATGGCTGTAATTTCCAACAGGGCTAGGTACTTGGATTGGATTTTTACGTGTTATTTTAATATTCATAGTTAATCTCCTTTAGGTTTTTATTTTTCTAAAAAAGGGCAGACTGGTCCCTAAAAACTCAATTTTAGAAAAAAACAGCTGTTGAGAATCCAATACCCATACTTAAAAAACGTATTGATCTTTTTTTCATTTGGATTCTCCCCCTTCACCTAAAGTTATTTTCACATTACCATATTTTTCATTAAAAAACAAACTTCTAATTTGTTAATAGTGAGCAATTACTCAAAATTAAGGTTATAAAATTCCTTAACCATCGTTAACTAAAACAATTTTGTATAGTGCCGTTCTTTTATAATCTATCTTGACTGAGCAAGATATCCTGATAAAGACAAAAAGACCAGGTACCCATTCTCAAAAATGGGAACTGATCTTTTTAAATGATAACTTTTTAGATTTAAATATTTGCTCTAAACTAAATGAAATAGAAAGTGACCAGGCTCTACCTTAATTACGTTACCTGATCATCTTTGCAAGAACATTGTGTTATCGTTTATTTTTGATTACAACTTCAGTCACAGCTAATGATTTTCTTGGTTTAATATTATCCATAATAATATCCGCGATGTCATTAGGATCCATTAATGTCCTAGTTTTTTCCTCAGTAAACACCCCGTCCCAAAATTCTGTTCTCATGCCACCCATGTATACGCCACATACATTAATAGATGTATCGCTTAATTCTAATGCTAGACTCTCTGTAAATCCTCGTACTCCAAATTTACTAGCACAATATACAGATTCCGTTACTTTTCCTTCTAGACCGGCTGTAGAAACAATATTGACGATTGTTCCTTCATTACGTTCTTTCATACCTTTTAGTACTTCTTGTGTGCAAAAAATTGTTCCTTTTAGGTTAATATCAATCATTTGATGAACTGAATCTTCATTCAAGTCTTCAGCATACTTAAAATAGCCAACACCCGCATTATTAATTAGCAACTGAATGGATCCAAATTCATCTTGTATAGAATGAATTATCTGAGCGACCATTTGTTTTGAAGTAACATCAACCTCATAAATAGAATAGCTATTGGTTAAAGTCTTAGCCGTATTCTCAAGCTTTGATTTCGTGCGACCAAGTAAACAAATGTGATTGTCTAAAGACGAATATTTTTTTGCAAGTGCTGCACCTAAGCCACTGCCAGCCCCTGTTATAACAACGATATTTTTGCTCATATTTATCATCCTCTCTCACAGTTAATTATACCAAAATAGGAACACCTATCAATAATCTAAACACATACTGTTACCAATCACAGTCGCTATTATAACTCCGGAAGACAGCATTATAGTGTTACATTATTGTCCAACTAATAATGCGAATTCAATACTGGCAAGAGTAAAAATTAGGTAACACTCTTGAATGATAGAAAGTCATAGCTCATTCAATAACTAAAGCGGAACGATTTATATAGTTTTTTTAATCAATTTCTACATTTTTATAGAAAATTGATTAATACGTTTAGAGCATTTCAATAGATACTGAATAAAATGAATATGTAATCTGCAGATTATAAAACTTTCATTTTAAAGGAGGTGAATTTTAATTGCCTTTAACTACTGGTCCAATTGAAAATACAGGAAATCAACCAGCTAATGCAACTAGCGTCCGCATCAAAGTTCTCAATCTTACTGGCGGTTTATTAACTGGGGTAGTAAGAGTATTTAGACTTAACGGTACAAGACAATTACTATCAACAACTCCATTTGCCGCTAATGCCAATGCTTCTACTTTTGTAACGCCAAGTGTAGGAGGCGCAGCTCAATATGAGGTTGAAATCGTTCCTAACCAAACTGGCGGATTATATAGCGTATATGGAAGAACAGCATCAGGTGTTCTTATTACTGCCCAAAGGTTTGTAAATGCAGAATTAACAGAGATTCTATAAAACTTTAGGAACAAATTTAATAACATTCATCATTTAAAGGTAAAAGGTAAATCAATTGGGGTACATGGGGTACATTTTGGAACAAGCTCCTCCTTTGTACCCCAATTTCAACAATTTAAATAATGAAGTAGAGTCACTCATTTTTAATGGGTGATTTTTTTAATTTTGGGTTTAGAACGACTCTAATTTTTATTCATTGTGGTGCATATACGTTCCCATTCATCCCTACTTTCATGTCAACCAACATATTTTTGTCATTTTTTGGGTATACAAAACATATAATATTATATTTATTAATAAAAAGACATAATTTCATCGAACACAGAATATAATTCTGGAGGGTGTTAAATGAATACAATTAAATCTTTAATCTTTCCCCAAGACTTGAATAAATTAAGTAAAACACTACTCAAAGAGATTTGTAATAAAATGACTTTAGAATCAGTCGGCAATGTAAATGAATTAGCAAGCAGAGTGTGGGAAGCTTTTGAGCATATTGAAGGCGATGTTCTTAAAATGCTAAGCAATAATATATTCTCTGGAGCGGTTTCTTTAGCTTGGTACCAAGCGACAAATAAAACTAATTTAACAGGGCTTAAACAAAGTATCATTGATAAAATGCCATTTAACCCTTTCGAAACAGTAGTTACACCAAATAGCGATAATGTTCCCATTGATCCTACAATCATTGCTGCTGCTTACATCGAAGGTTCAGAAGCATATTATTTAAGATTTATTCATAGAACAGGGGTTAATGTTGATTACTTTTTAACGAACTGTAGAGAATACGTTAAGCATGAGATTACAACAGTTTATATAGATGAAGTTAAGGGAATAATTGAAATTCGGGCAAGTTCAGCAGTAGCCAAAAAAATTATTGCTTGGTTAGCTAAAATAGTGGATGAAGAATACGAATTCAAACAGTATGATTTCTTAGAGAAATATGGTGGTACTCTTGAGTCTTTAGCTGATATCCTTCAAGGAAGGCTTATTGATGCTACAGGAAGACCAGCAGGATTAGTCAATGCATTTGAAGAAACACAGGGTCAATCAATCGTGAGTATACTTTCTGCAATTGATGAATACTATACTAATGGTGAATTATCAGTTCTAGAGCAAAACTTAAATAGTGAAAATATTACCGGCATTTTAGAAACAACACCTTTTACTTTGTTACTTTTAAGTGGTCTTGAAACAATAGGATTGGGTAGTATTAGAGAACTAAGAGGTTTACCATTATACAATTATTTAGAACCCTATCTTTCCAAACAAAAAGGATCCATACTATTTGAACATAGTGTTGATGGAGTGAAACAAGAATTTTCTATTCGAATCGGCGTAAATACAAAGACATTTAAGTTCAATGTATTTGCTTCTGAACATGTATTGGATTATATTAGAGAAAAATTGATTTACCAAATTTATTCTGCGAGGTAAAATTTGTGAGCAATTTAAAGCCATGGGAAATTTCTCAAAAAATAGATAATGCACTTGAGGCAATTGCAATTAGTAAAATTGATAAATTTTACCATAGTTATATTGCAAAAATAACGAACTTACCTCTTGGAGTAGTTATTGATAAATTATCTGAATTAGAAAAACAAGAAGCAATCGTTATAAAATTAGAGTTTCACTGTGAGGAATGTAGTAGAAGTATCTTAACTGCTAATAAATCTGAACTTGAAAATATTGATTTCATTCCTTGTAAGTATTGTGGTGCAGAAAATTGTTTCGATCCTTTAAACGCCATTCCAATAATTGAATTCAGTGAGGATTTCAGACAAAGCTTTTTAAAAAAAAAATTAATAACAAAAAAGAAAATGTTGGGTTAGGCAAGCACAATAAACCTGAGAGTTTAAGAGAAATTATAGATATTTTAGCCAAAGAAAGTTCTGATCAACTATTAAATCAAGTATCAAAACTTGGAAAAGTTACTATAATATTAGGAGATGGTTATATGGGCGAATCTAGTAAATATGGTGGTTTAACTTTTGGAGAAAATAAAGGTAATATAACTATTGAAAACAATGGTACACTCAATCAAGGGATAGCTAGCCAATCTAATGACATTAACAATGCTCTACAGCAACTTCATGAAGAAATTCAACAACTATCTGAAGACCAACGAGATATTGCAGAAGCTAATTTCGAACTTCTTCAAACTTATATAGAAAATGGAGATAAAGAGAAAGCTAAAAAACCTTTAGAGAAATTAACTAGTCTACTAGGTGTTATTAGCTCTATTGTATCTATCGCTTCTTCATTAGGACTTGGAATTCCTTTAAAATAATCAATTACGCCAAAGCGGAATTGATTATCACAGAAAAAACGACAAAAGCCATTGAGAAGTTCACTCTCAATGGCTTTTGTCGATAGTCTAACCAAAAAATTAGAGGTGCAGTTTTTATATGATAAAATATTTTCTTCATCCTTAGTTAAATTGAATCTCTTTTTCATTCAAAATTGGGGTACAAGTAAGTCTTGTACCCCTAAAACCTTGATATATAAGCATTTGTGATACTACCTAAATATATTGTGCTCATAAAGGTAATCATAGGATAGATCGACAAACAAATACTCATGCTCGTTAATAGCAATCGAAAACGTCCTTGTGATTTCCCCTGTCTCAATATCTCGGTAAAGCTCTGATATCTCTCCGCTCTGATCGTTACGCATTTTAATAATGGTTTGTAGGAAATATGGACGCCAACTCCAGTTTTTATTGATAGCTCGTGGCTGTAATTCCCACTGACCTTCAATACGCATTACGTTCGGTGATAGTTGGAAGCCATCCTCATTACAAATATATAATCGGAATGAATAATTATCCAACAGCTGTGCCAATTGCTCTAAATGTGTGATGTTGTCACTAGAAGGTTTAACACGATGAACAATTGCTTCTAGCTCCTCTTGCAATTTTTTCAGTTGAAAATATTGCGCCTCTAGCATTTTCTTTTCAGAGGTAATAAATTGCTGGCACTCTTCCTTAAAACGCTCCTTCAATATATCTTTTTCTACGAATGACATTGCAGGATTTGCCAAGTATCGACCCTGATAAAATCTGCCTCCATTCTTCCAGGCAAACTGTAATTGATAAACAGTTTCAATTCCTTCAAATAAGAGATTTGCGCCAATTTTATATGCGAGGCTCCCTATTGCTGATATCATATCTGACTGTGCAGACCAAGAATCATAATTTAAGTCTCTAATATTGACCTTTAAAATTTGTGGTGATAAAAGAGCAATATGCTCTAAATGACTCTCCGCTCCCACTTCCTGAACGGCAATTTTAACACCAAAAGTCGTAAAGTAACGAACTGCATGGTGCAGCTTATGAATATCACCTAAAAAACGGTGCTCAGAAACAACTAATACAATACGATGTAAATCCTCTTCACTTATATAGTGTTGAATAATATCAAAATGACTTTCACCGAAATCCTGCATCAGTAAGTTTGGATTACTTGGAATATAAATATCAATATCCTGTCCGATATCTTCTATTTTGGCTAATGCAGCGTGTAGAATTTTATGTTCCATGTCAATTCGATATTCTTCTGGAATATCTTCATTATTCACAAAATCCTTTAAATTAATTTGTTGACCTTCAATTTGTAACTGTCCGGAAATTTCGTAGGCAATCACCGTATGCGCATCCGCGCTAAATATCGGTTGAAAATACCCATGTATTTGATCTAAATTTGTTAACACTTCAATTGCATCCATTGTCGAAACCTCCATACATGAATAACCAACTAACTATTATTCAAGAATAACAATACATTCACAGCTCATAACATGAAAAAAGCTCTCTGACTGTATAATAATTTGTTTAATGTAAATTCGCAACTTCACATAGCGTGAATTTATGGAAATACTTGTTCTGACTTTTAAACAATCTTTCCATTTAAAGATTTCTAGCAACCAATACTTTTTAAGGCTTTCTGCTCAACTCTCCTTGGCAAATAGGATATCAATGGAAGATGACACACCACTACGTAAAAAATCCGCTTAATTAATCACTAATAACTAGTTTCTTTTTCTTGTGAAATAGATTGCTTTTCATTTATCCCGCATAAACGAGCAGTAATTTTATCTGTGTGAAAGCAAAGCGACAGCTACAATTACGCCAAGGCGAAATTGAATTGTTACTATAACTTATGCAACAATTCACAGGGAAAGCCGTGATAACTAGAGATATTTATCCCTTTTTCTTCAATTATTCAGCCGTTCACCCATTAATTTAGACGATTTGATTACAGTGCGCTAGCGCTCTCCCTTGTTCTTCAGCATTAAAGGCAGTAATTTATAGAAAAAAGCAGTATTCCATTGTATGGACTAGCCTTACAGGAATACTGCTCATGACTATTCTGACATAAAGAAATACCAAATAATAGCAATTGTAATTAATGATAAGATCACAGCAATTGTTACACGAAGCGGTGAAATTGGAGCATCTCCACCTACTTGGCCCGTTTGTCCGTTTACCATAAATCGGTATATTTTCTCTTTATAACGGAACGAAGAAAGCCAGATTGGTAACATTAGATACTTGTATGTAATATCATCATGTGTCGTAGAGAAACGTAAATTAGATACAACATCTGCATTCTTTTCCCAACGTATTTTCGAGGTAATTTGGGCTCTTAGATGATTATCAATTTCTCTCTTTGCTTGACTCCAGCCGTCCTGCAAACCAATACTGTAACGCTCTGATAAAAAACCGGCTACATATTCTGGCTTATAGGCTTTATTATTGAGTAAATTGAAGGGTTCAATTTTTCTCATCATATTTCGATCATAACGAGTTGTTGCACTTATTAAATAATCGTCAATGAATTCCTGATAAAAACCACTTGTGGAATACCAATCTGTTTCTGTTCGAGTATTGCCATCTTTGTCTGTAACCGTACGATGTTTACCATAGCTTGCCGAATACCTTGAGCTTGTTTTCGTGTCAAAAGTCCAATGAGGAAGATACACACCTTTAAACGAGTCAGGCTTCGCACTAATTTTTGCTGCCTTAGGCGTAAACCATCTTCCCTTAATCCACCTTTGGAAGTTTTCTCCTGCTTGCTTATCTGTTATTTCAAATGCGCATACCCCGTTCGGTGCAAGTGTATTTTCAGCACTGGCCTCCATAACCTGGTTTGAACCGCAGTATGGGCAACTATCAGCTACCTGTAATGCATCGTAAATTGTTTCTGCCGCACAGGCTTTACAAATTACTGTTTTTTTCTCAACACCCCAATTGAAATTTCCGCGTTCTTCAGCCTTGGCAAAATCCATTTCCTGAGCAACTTTTTCTTTCTCTGGTGTTGCTATTTCAGTCTCATAGCCACAGTAAGGACATGTTAGCTTTCCCGTTGCTGGGTTAAATTCAATGGAGGCACTACATGATGGACACTCAGCGTCGAAATCAAGTTTAACTTGTTTGACATTTTCAGCTTCTTGCGTTGACATCATTAGCCACCTCCTTACTTAATATCTTTGTCATCAAAAACATCGCCACACTCTGGACAGAATTTTGGTGGGTTCGCAGGATTCTCTGGCTCCCAGCCACATTTATCGCAAATGTATTGTAATGCCCCTGCAGGTTTTTTAGCACCACATTCGCTACAGAATTTACCTTTGTTGACAGTACCACATGTACATGCCCAGCCCTCTTCCGCAGGTTTTGATGTACCGCAATTTGAGCAGAATTTACCAGTGTTTTCATTGCCACAGGCACATTTCCATGTAGCTGAAGTTGTCGCTTGTTCTTCTTGCTGGGCTGTCTGTTTATTTTGCTCATTCATTTGATAAAGCTGCCCTACGTTTACACCTCCAGCTTGTGCTGCCATGTTCATGCCCATAAATCCTGCCATTGCTCCACCATCGTTGTTGGCTGCTGCAATCATCGCTTCCGCCTGTGCACCAGTTAATTGAGCCGCAGCCATCCCCGGATCACGCAGTACGGCATTGCGTTGTAATTGTTTAATCATTGCTTCATCTTCATCAGATGCTTTTAAGGAACTAACGCCAAAGGATACAACTGCTAAACCTCGAGTTGCTAACCATTTTTCTGACAATACTTTATTCAGGGCATCCGCAAGTGCAACTGTATGTGCAGGAATTTCGCTATAGCGTACCCCACTTGCTGAAATATGTGCGAAAGCTGGTTGTAATGCAGTCATTAACTCTGTTTTTAATTGACTATCGATAGCGTCTCTTGTAAATTCACGCTCAACGTTTCCACAAACATTTGTATAGAATAATAATGGATCAACAATTTTATAAGAATATTCACCATGGCAACGAATAGCAATATCCATGTCTAGGCCAATATTGCGGTCTACTACACGGAAAGGAATCGGTGCTGGTGTGCCATATTTATTGCCAACGATTTCTTTTTTATTAAAATAATATACGCGTTGATCTTTTGCGGGCTCTCCACCAAAAGTAAAGCGTTTGCCGATCTGCTTGAATGTTTCCATAATACCTTCAGATAAATCCGTACCATACATAATAGAAGGCTCTGTTGATGTATCGTAAACATACTCACCAGCCTCCGCAGAGAACTCAACTACTTTCCCTTGCTCAACAATCATCATACATTGACCTTCATTAATAGCAATAATGGAGCCATTACTAATAATATTATCATTGCCTTTATTAGCGCCTCGTTTAGATGTACGTTTCGCACCCTTTACAACAAGAACATCTACTGATAAAGATTCACAATAGAAATATTCACGCCATTGATCTTCTAGAACGCCTGCTAATGCGCCAACACCTGCTTTTAATAAACCCATATTAATTTCCCACCTTCAACATATATATTTAAGTTTATTTTATCATTAAAAATGATGTAATCATTATGTAGTACGCAATAATAGACAATTTGTTTCATATTTTTTTAATTCTTGCAAAAAACAAGACCATTCCATATGAGTCACTCATTTGGAACAGCCTCGTTCATACTTTCATTAAATTTTGTTTAAATCGTTATGCAAAAGCAGAAATAGCAACAAGCACCCAGGCAACGATAAATAACATACCTCCGATTGGTGTAATCGCCCCAAGCTTTTTCACGCCTGTTACAGCTAATACATACAAGCTACCAGAGAAAAACACAATACCAGCAAACATTAGATAGCCTGCCCATGAAAGCATACTAGAAGCACCTAAAAGAGCGTCACTTGATAAAATACCAAGCCCTATTAAACCTAGTGCATGGTACATATGATATTGCACAGCCGTTTCCCAAATAGCAGCATAATGGGGTGATGCAAATTTGTCTTTTAGAGCATGCGCCCCAAAAGCACCTAACACGACTCCAAGACAAGCCATAATAGCCCCTAACGCTAATAAAAATTCCATATCGTATTCTCCTATTTCGTTTCCCGTGCTATTTCTTTATATTTCGCATCCCATGCTGGATCAATTTTACTTAGGGATACCGGACGTAACGTATCTTTGTACGCTAGAATATGTACGGATTGAGCAGTTGCTGCAATCGTGCCATCTTCATGTAAAATTTCATAACCATATGTTGTACGTAGACGATCGTGCTTTTCCACCCATGTGCGTACTGTCGCCACTTGTCCATAATGCATAGCCGCCTTATAAGAAATGGTTAAATCCATCACCGGCGATACATAACCATCTTTTTCAAGCGCTGCATATTCAAAGCCTGCATCACTTACTAGTTGTGTGCGCCCAATCTCCATCCAAATGATGTAGTTTGCATGATACACAACGCCCATTTGGTCAGTCTCAGCATATCGAATTTCAATCTGTTTCTCACTTACAAACATTTTCTTCACCTCGTCCTACATTATAGCGTAAAAGTATTGATTTGGTGGGGTTTTTGCTTTTTTGATTTTTGTGAGGTGAAAATAATGACTCAATTAATAGTAATAATTAATTTATAAATAAAATTATTTTATATTTACCTTTGACCCATATAACACCATATAACTTCTTTTAATTGGGGCACTTTCTGGGGTACCGTGGAGTACCATTATTTTAAACATAAATACAAATCAATGAGCAGGTGCAATACTACATAATCTTTAAAAATTAAAAATCCACTCATTTGAAAAACTATGAGTGGATTTTTCTATATAGCCTCATGAACTTTATCAAAATTAAAACCTTTAAACGATACAATTCTTAATGATCATCCTGAGTGAGTCTTTTCAAGATATTGAACTTTACAATACAACATCGGTTCTAGCTAAGTTATATCACGATCCACTTTAGTTACACCATCATCTTCAATTGATAGTGTCATAATTAAACTATTTGAAGGTCCGATGATGGATGATAATAATTTGTTTCGTTCCACCAAAGGTTGATTTGTATGAGGTTTAGTAAATTGATAATAGATTTATATATACAACACATATCAAATTCCCTAAAATGGTAAATAGTAGATAGATATATTGAGGTGAATATAAATGAATAATTGCCCTAATTGTTTAGCCAGTAATCCGTTTAAGAAAGTATATAGAGATGGTTTAGTATTTGTGGAATGTGAATATTGTAATACGATTTTTGAAGATACAACAACGAGAGCAAAGAGAGAAGAGAGAGCGAGAGTACAAAACGAAGTCCAAAACAAAATTCAAAAGGAACAAGACACTGCTTTCGCTAAAAAAGTAGTTTGGGGGCTCTTTGCTTTAATCATTTTTGCGTATTTTGTTGATGCTATTTTAATGATCAGGTAAACACAAGCTTTTGTGATTACCTGATCATTCATGTTGTATTTGCTACTTTTTAATTACTACGTTGTTCAATGATAATTTTCAATTCTCGCTATATTTATTATTTCACCTCATACAATTTTGTTATTTTACTCTCGTTGTTATAAACGAGCTTCAATCCTAACAGATCCGCAATTTCTCGCACTTGTACATATGGCAGAAATGTTCTTAGGATCATTAAGCATGAATTTCACTTCTGTTGTTTGAACCAGCTTAGCTTATTCCCCTCCTTCTGCGTCTGTTCAGTTTGCGTTTTTATGTGTACTTTTCATCCTCTATTATCTAAAATAGTAATGAAAGGGGAACATATAAATGGATGATTTAATTTTGATTATCTCGATTTTGAGTCTTACAGCTATTATTATTTTAATTATTTTTGCAATTGTTCAATTTGCAAAAAAGGACAAAGAAAATATGAAACAAATCAAGTTTGCAGGTATTGCATTAGCTATATTGACTATTGTGTTTATTGGATTTATTTCAACAACCGATTCAACTAAAACTTCAGTAGATAATGAAGGTGAGGCAAAAACTAAGGAAGAATTAGAAAATAATCTAAAGTAGTCACTCAAAAAAACGAGTGGCTTTTTGTTTGCAATAAAAAAGCCAAGCTCAAATTAATGATTATCTGGGTTTTGTTGTGATTTTTATATACATGAATTAATAAATCTCTTAAAATGGAAAATAGTTACAATAATCAAATTAACGGAGGGATTGGGGTGAAAAGAAATAGTAGCAATAGTCGCGATTGTAGGAATATCTTACTTTGTACTAGATTCCACTTGTAATATGTGTAAAATAATTCAGCAGCATATAACATAGTAAAAGTTTGCTAACTTTAGGGATATAGTTAATTTTGGAAAGAAGGGTTTATAATGAAAAACAAAAAATTTTTTATCTTTATTAGTGCTTATTTATGTCTTCTCATTTTCTATATTTATCTTGTTAGAGAAAAGAATATATTTATTATATCAACTTTAACAATAGGCGCTTGTATAATCATACTATTCTTTGCAGTAAAAAGAACTAAAACCAGAATTCCATTATTCATTGCACTCTCTCATTTTTTAGTAGTTACTTCATGTACATTTTTCGCTTCTCTTCTTTGTCTTGTAGTTTATGAAAATTTCATTGTTAAAACTTTATTAGGATTAATTTTAACTTTAACTGTTAGTTTTATACTTTCAATTGTTATAAACTTAATTGTACATATATTAATGGTTAAATTCATTTTTAAAGAGGACTATTTAGATCGTGATTTAGTTTCTTCATTTACTAATATCGCTAATTTTTCAACTTTTCTCATGACTGTAATTTTACTATTCAATTCAACGATTAGTTCAAATATTAATAATATCAATATCCAGAATTTTGATACAAGATTAAATAATTTAGAAACACAAATAAATGCTAACTCTGAATCCCATCAACTTAGCGCCACTTCATCGTTGAAAAAAAATAAAAACAATAATGACAATACTGAAAATGACTTAGACTTTGCACTTATGTTAATTACAATGGTTGTCTATTCTTTTGCTAGCTACTATGCATTAATACCATTTGTTAAACGAAAAAATAAGCAACTATATTCTACAGATATAAAAATACCAATAAACATTATAGAGATAGCAGAAATTCATTCGATTTTGGATATGAAACACAAGCATATTAATTCTTATAAAAAAAATGATGAAAATTAAAAAACAAAAGTTCCAATAGTCTCTTATAGTTATATTTACGGTCACTTCCAGCCGAGTGACCCTTTATTAATTTCTTTTCTCATATTGTTCATTAAGGTTTAGCGATTCCCATAACAATAAGAAATCTACATGGTTTCTTCCTCCGAGATTTTTTCCTCAAATGTAAAAGGCACTCTCGTATTAGAAAGTGCCCTTTAACAGTTTTTTAGTCATTCATATCATCTGGATAAACAATTGTATTAATTACCTCTCCATTTGATTCATCTTTAAAAATCACTGTAACTTTATATTGTTCTGGGTCTACACCGTTGAATAATTGATAATACATACCTGCTAGTGCAAGGCCTATTGATGCCATAGCATCAAAACTGCCTTCAAACTGTTCTTTATTTACGGTTAGTGTAAACTCAGTAAAAGACTTGTTATTTGATACATCTTTTATAGAAGCAAAGTCATCGCTATTTTTAATATCTTCTACCGTTTCAAGAATACCATTTTCCAAATCTTTCATCATTTCTTTATGAACTGATTTAGACATTTTGTATGTTACAGAACCATCGTTATTTTTGATGGCTTCCTTAATTCCTTCCTCTTTTGCTTGAGCAATCGAAGAATCAATGTCTTGACCTTCGAAAAACGAAGCTGGTATTGTCACTTCGACGTTCATAAGTCCTTTATCAACTTTAAATGACTCGTCTTTAGATTGTTCTTCTGTTTTATCAGCACTATCGGTTTTCTTACCACTATCACTTTCTTTATCCTGTTTACACGCTACTAATAAAACAACTAGTAGCAATGTTAGTGGTAGTATAAGTATTTTTTTCATTTTACAAACTCCCTTCTACATAAATATACATGGATAATGAAGGGAATTCTATAACTATTTTCAAATTTTTACATATCCCTTATCTAATCTGCGCTTTACAATGTACCTCACCGTTTACCGACCTAAATTTTTCTACACTAACTATCGTACATGTCTTACATTTGTTCCCAACCTACAAAATGCTAAAAATCCAACTAAGCGCCCATTTACTTTAAAATGACAGAAAAGTTAACTATGTGCAACGCCAAAAAGTATCGCCATTGTTATAAAATCAACAATTAGTAAACCATATATGCTTAACACGATTGTTTTCGCTTGTCCTTTTTCACTAAATATCGCTAATAAAATGGATACTCCTACACCCGCCATAAATATCCAATACATCAATTTCCATCTACATATATAAACATCTCAACTACATTGTTTGTTTTCTACATGTAGCAGCCTATGAAGAACCTCAACTTCCCTGTCGCTAACTACATATGGAATGCATTTGTACTTCGGCAATCTTTTGTTTATATTCCTTAATTCGATAATTTAGCGAATATACATGACGTTGCACTTCTGCAAACATCGGATCACTATTCCCGCCATTTGCCTTTGGTAGCGTTGCCTCAACTCCATAAATAACAATCTTTACCCCGATGTAACTATTGTTATCAACCTTTGCTCCTGGCTATATTACTTCCTCAATGGTTTCAACCATCTATCGGCTATGTTCAATCCACTTCAGTACATTCTTTTTCGTTACCTTGATTTGCCCTTGCCCATTAGATTTGCCCTCCTATTCCCGTATGCTTTTATCTGACTAGCCTAGATAAAAGAGCATTAACCAATTCTGAGCTGTAGAGTCTGCAAACGCTGCGGCTTTTTTAAATTCTATTTCACAGGCAATTCACTATACAAACATAGCTATCACATCATATTAATAGTAATGTAAAGCTAATTTAGCCTTACACCTCCGAATCTTTTTACTAAGGGTCACTCCTATCCCAAGTGACCCTTTTTTATTGTCTTATCTCACAAAAATATATTTTTTAATGCCTATATAGCTGAATGGTTTAACACCCCACTCCTTTTCTACAGCTAACATATTATATATTGTAGAAAGGGGGTGTGTTTTATGGGATACTATGGTGGAAATGTTGGTGGTATTAATAATGGCTGCTATTACGGTGGCGGTTATGGTAATGGTTCACAATTTGCCTTAATTGTTGTTCTATTTATACTTCTAATTATTATCGGAGCTACTTTCATGCATAGAGAATATTAACATTTCCGATTTAAGGGTCGCCCTCCAGCCTGGTGACCCTTTTATAGTTTCTTTCTTCATATTATTCTTTAGTTTGCTGTAGCGTATGACGACGCTGCGGCTTTTTTTAAACACTCTGAAAATTCTCCTTAGAAAATAGATCACTCAGGTTAGGAAATAAAAAATAATTTCCCGGGTAAGCGCAAGAAATGACAAGTTTAGTCTTACATTCCAGCATCAAGCGACTGATTTCATCATTATTCTTCGTCTGTTGAAATATCAAAGCAGGCAGAAAAACTCTGGATCACTGTATCTTTATTTTTTATGATAAGTCAACGCCATTTGAATACAAAGTGTTAATTCTTCAATTGGTAACTCACTGTTTACTGAAAGTATAATTGCTCTGTTTTTAGAAAAATCTAAAGAGTTACCAAATAATTCTCTCCATTCTTCAACTAAAGTTGTTTGACAATGTACGAAAAAACCTATTTGTGAATCAGAAAAACGATCTATTCTAATAGGTGTGCCGTTTTCGGACGAAAAAGTTAATTGTCTCCATTTCAAACTCTCCTGAATAGTTATATCTCCTAGATTATTAGCAACACTCATAATCAATTGCTTGAGTTCGATTAGCTTTTCTTGTTGTAAATCAGTGTAATTATTGTATATTTCAAGAATGTCATAGTGTTTGTTCATCATGTTTAATAGCCATCCCTATTTAATATATTTTTCTAATTTCTTTTCATCCACCACCTAATAATAACCTATAAAATGAAATAAATGTAATGTTTTTCATCCTTAAAACCAAACCCACACTTTCATCACAAATCGTTTTAGCCTATGAGATTATTTAAGTATTTAGTAGATATACGTACAGATGCTGGCTCATTTTCAGATGGAGAATATCAATTAAAATAGAAAGATCCAAATGAATTAGTGATAATTTACGCGTTTGATTACGTCTTCGTACAATTATTTCAGGAAGCTACTGTAAATAAATAGATTTAGATTGATGAATGTCATAGAGGCAAAAGATAGCACAAACGTTCGTGTATAGTTATAATGATCTTATCTTAAAAAAAAAAGGAGTCTGGCTTTATGAGTCAAAGAGTTGCCTACTATGATGTTGCACCTGATGGTATGAAAATAATGATGGATATGGAGAGATACACCAAGAAATCTACCATTAATCGAGCAACAAGGGAACTTATCAAAATTAGAGTATCTCAAATTAATGGTTGCGCTTTCTGCATAGACCTACATACATCCGATGCTCGTAAGATGGGGGAAACCGAACAGCGTATTTATTGTTTAAATGCTTGGAGTGAATGTACTTTTTATACACCTGAAGAGATAGTTGCCCTAGAATTATCTGAACATATAACTTTAATTCCTACTAAAAGAGTTCCAGATGACCTATATAAGCGAGTTCGTAAATACTATGACGAGAAACAGTATGTTGACCTTGTTCTAATCATCAATCAAATCAACAGTTGGAATAGGATTTCTATTGCAATGGGGAATACAGTAAATGAAAAATAATAACTCATTAACGAACATCTCAAGGTGTTCGTTTTTCCTTTCTTTTGTTTCGGGAATTTCTCTCAAATCACTTACCTCCCGCGCAACTTACTAATATGTTCAATCAATATTTCGATACTTTTTCGACTCCCTCTTTGCATGGCCTAGTGTAGTTCATTTTCTTTTATCTTTTCCAAATTTCTCGTTACCTCTTTTAAAATTACCCGTAATTTTAGCTAACAATAACTGTACAGCTGTTTTATTATCTTCAGCTTCTTTGATTTTTGCGATAAGACGCTCTGCCTGATCCTTTACAATTTTTATCTGTTTACCTTCGTAATATATTACTACTGTTCCTTTTTTCGTTATTTGAAAATCAAATGGTTCTTCGCTTAATCTGTTTCGTTTATCTATATCGCTCAATACACCGTCTCCCTAATTCTTTTAGTTTCAAACATTATATTCAAAAAAATTTGTTGGTTCACTTGTTTTCTTTTTCTTCTCAATATGTAACTAATGTTTTAACTACAAACCGTAAAGGCTAACCAATATTACGCGATGATTTACTCTGTCAGAAGGTTTTCGTGCAATCGGTCGCATTTCTTCATACTATCTATAACACATCACAAAATATCCATAAAAACATTTACTACTCTAAAAGGAATGATGCCTATGCCATGACAACAAAGAATTGCGGATCTAATGGGTCAACCAGAAGGAGTTCACTAGTAAATGGTCAAAGAACATCGATAATATTGTGTAGAGTATCAAATGGTATGCTCCTTGTATATGAATATCTATACCAGGCTCAATTTCATTAAAACAATATGATTTCTTGATGATCAATGATGTTCATGGATTCCCTTCTTGTAGTCCACTAATATAATAAAAATTAAATCCAATCAACAGCTCAAATTTAGAGCTGTTTTTCATGCATAAAATCTTTCTTATCAAGACCAAAATAAAAAAAGATAAATAAATCAAAGGATAAAACATATTTTATATGACTAATATGTTTTGTCTTTTTTAAATCAACATAACTGATATTTGAGTTAGGGTCAGAAAAATTCCGATTTACAACGATAAGAAAAAACGTTACCAAACGTGAACTACACCTCCTTATTAGACACAACTAACAAGGAGGTGTAGCTTTGACAGTATTTATTTCAAGTAAATCTTCTCGCCAAGACCACTCGTTTAGGTATTAAAAACAGCGGTTACTATTTTACCCTCCACCGTTCAGATATTTATTGTCGCCAGCTGTGAAATTTGAATCATCGCCAGGTTTATTAGATGAATGCGTATGGGTAAATTGTTCACGCTTAACTTTTCTATTCTATAATCAATAAAAGCTGCACCACTAACAACTGTAACAATTAAGCCAGCTCCAAACCAGTAAAACATTCAACCACTTCCTTAAATATATATTACTTACAATTACATCGCAATATGAAATAAAGACCCCAGACACCGCTTTTGGGAAGGATTATATTAAAATTAATGCAGCATAATACTTCGATTAATTAGGGTAATTACCCCTTATTTAGTGTATTATATAAGGGAATTTGAAAGAGAAGGCAATATTCTTTATGCCGAGACAGAATAATCAAAAAAAAATAAAAGACAAAAGGCACCGAGAAAAGTAAAACTCGATGCCTTTTGTCGAAATCCGAGGGCAAATCCCCCTTTTTAACACAACGTTTTTCACTTTAATTCGTTCTCAAAGCGCTTTCGTAATACTAGAGCCCAGACAGTGAACACCACTAAAACTAATGCTGAGGCGACAGCAATCTGCAACACTATTCCGGTTCGAAATTTAAACAATAGCACGACTGAGATTATTAAAACGGAGCCAGTAAAACCCATTCCCAAGATCAAAAACGCCAAAACCTTGTTCATCGAATCACCTCATAGATAATTAAAACAAGCTACCGCTCCAGCAATAGTACCAGTACCAAGAATTGCATATGCACCAATACATGCAGCACATATCGGACCAGTCACTGGTGTCGGTGCTACACACGAAGTGCCACACGCAACCGCAATAGCATAAGCCAACGTACCACCAATACCCATGGCCACTACAAGACAAGCTGCCACATCGCCTATACCCATCGGTTGAATCATAGAGGGCTCTTCTGCAAGCAATTCTTCATCCGTCATATAAGCAATCCCAGTATCCTGAGAATTAACAAGCGTTCCATTCAAATACGTCGAAACCTGGAAGTTTCCTAGCTCATTCTTGGTAACCAACATTTCATTTGTCTGCAATACATTATCATCCTCATCGAAGAACACCGTGATGTTACTAGGAAGGCTGTAATCCCCATGCAAAGGAACTGAAACAGCTGTAACTCCACCACCGACAGTGTACACAATCGATCCTTCCAATCTAAGAGCAGACGCAGGTGCTACAGTCCCTTCACCCTCTTCGACTAAACGAAACGTTGCATCAATCTTTTCCTCAGCCGCAGAGCCGATAACTTGAACAATATCCGGAGCGTCGTTAGTTAGCGCGGAAACTGTAGTTTGAGGTAAACTATAGAAAAAAGTAGCAAAAATTATTAATACTGGCAAGAAGAATTTTTTCACCTTTGACATAATAAAACCTCCTTTTCATTTCACATTTTTGTTATAAATTACTAATTATACATCAAACTGTAATTATCCTTCTTGCCTTTGAAAAAAGATTGATAAAAAATTCCCCTAATCCTTAATTTTGAGATAAAAGTAAACCTCGAATTTTGAACAAAGTTTGAACAAAAAATCTGTATCTGGACGTGGCCAAGCAAAAGGTTGTACCGCTACTTTCAAATGTTCAATTCGCCCTTTTCTTAATTTATATCTACTTGAATTTAATAAAGCTGAAGATAAGTAGATTTTAATGAAACAAAAAAGAAGTAATATTTAACTTTGAATACGTTAAATACTACTTCTTGATATACTGTAGATAGGGGCGCTTTAGTGTAACAAGGATTTATAACGTATACATAAATAAACTTAATAACGTCCCAAATGCAAGTTTGGACATAACCAAAAAGCCGCAAACGCTGTGATATCAACGTTTGCGGCTTTTCTTATGAATATTATTTATACATGTTTTTATGCACTTTCTTCAAAAGTTAATCATAGCAACGCTTTAGTGGTAATTGGAACACTGCCACAATGTCGATTTACCCTTTCAATTATTGAAGTGCACAATTTCTTAAAGTCTTTCCCCCTGTATTTCGTCAAAATTTCATTTTAATAGTTTTCATTTCAGTCATAAACTATCCTTTTAAAAAAATATTTATTTAATTCTCTTTAATAGACAAACTACCAATCACCTTCCAGTCTTAATTCATAAGATAAAAATGAAGACAAGATATAATATTTTGAAAATCTTTCTTGTTACAAGTGCCTATAACTTTCGGGGTCAAAAACATATTAAAAAGGGAGGTGAGAAAAAAATGATGATAAAATTGGACCCGCAAAATTTGATTGGCGACAATTGTTGTGATCGAGTTTTTTGGCCCCGTTTAAAAGCTATTGACATAGGTTCTATTGAAATTCCTCCAGTAGTCACCCCTGCAGGAAATATTATTCCAAAAATAAATAGATATTTCTACATTGTTACTAAAGATATTGACTTAACAAACGGAGCAACCCTTCCAGCTAATTTATTTACAGATGATAATGGCGATCCTGTAACCGAATTTACGCTTTTTAACCCTAACGGCTACGTTAATCTTTATATCAATGCCGTAATGCAAGAGGGCGGCGCATACAAAGTAGCCCCAGATTCATTAACTCTTAAACCATTTAATACAATTATTTTTGCTGGAACTCCAATAATTATAGAATCATTAGGCTTCCAACAAATATAATAAAATCCTTTATTTAAACTAAACTTTTTCTCTTGAAAGGAGGTGAAAAAAATGCCGCTTTCAATTATCAATATTCATGTAAATGTTACAGCAACTTCCACTAGATTCTTCGATGTCTTAGTAGCAGACTTGCCTATCATTGATGGTACTACTATACCTGTTGGAAACTTTCTAGATGATAGTGGAGATGTCGCAACTGCATTCCCAATAGTAGCGAACGGCTACTATAATTTCTATGTTAATGGAGTATTGCAGGAAGGTGATTTATATACAATTTCTGCAACAGAGTTAACTTTTAACGGTGTTACTGGTACAATCGGAGCCGGAACTCCATTAGTAGTAGAGGCTGTAGAACTTACTACAGTTACTTAAGGAAGCAGCTCGATAAACTAATGCCTACAAAAACAGATACCAAACCATAGTTATATGGTGATAAGCTTTTTTGCTGATTCATCCTATATTGGTGCTAAGGGTCACTTTCGACTGAGTGACCCTTATTTTAATATGAACCTACAATACTGAGCACGAAAGAGTATAAACTAACCAACCAGTCTTGCACACCGTATCCGCTTTATGAAATCATTTTTTCGTTGGTCCCATGAAGAAGGATACTTGAGTAAGAATATTTTCGAATTCATGTTTTCTACTGGTTGCCGAATTGGAGAAACAGTTGCGTTAGAAAAGAACGATATTAATTGGTCGAATCAATCGTCAGAGGAAAAGATGATAAGGAAAGGGAAATTTATTTTAATACGCGTTGTGACATAGTCGCACTGACAATAATCCTGCCCATCTTTGTGACAGTCAGTCGGCTACATAAAATGAGTATTGCTCAAATGCGATACATCATCAAGCGGATATCAAATTGTGCTGAAATCAATAAAGCAATTCAACTTAGACATAGCTATGCAATTCATTTGTTGAACAATGGAGCTCCCATAGAAGTCATACAAAGTCTTATGGGGCATGAGAAAAGCGAAACAACTAGGATCTAAGCTCAATTAAGCGGGAGGCTAAGGAAAGAGTATTATCAGAAGTACTTTTAAATGTAAAAGGAGCAATGTCTTAAAAGGCTTTGCTCCCCATAGTGTTGAAAAACAAAATAGTCAAGGAAATCTTAGTGAATATTTGACACCTTAAATGAGGTGATTTCCGTTCCAGACTACTCGCTTTGTTGCTGTCGCACAGTAAACAAATTTGTTGTTGCTGCCGCTACGTTTGCACTACGCTATCGCACAGACAAAACCCTTTTGCTGACGCTTCGCTTTCGCACAGAGCAAAGCTTCCTGTGGACGAGCGCGGAGCCGCTTCCTTCGCTTTCCCACGGGAGTCGAGTAGCCTTACACTCCAATCAATGATAATGTAAAAGCTATTATATCTTTTTCTTCTAAATGTTTAAATAGAGTAAAGGTATCTGCATCACAGTCTACTTCTTTATTATCTCCTTTTCTATTTGTAATTCTCTCGATGGTTCAAGTCTGTTCACCGTGTCGTACCATATATATGAATGTTTTCATAATACCTCCCGTAATTTTACAGAGCTACATGCTTATTGTTTATCCTATACATTTAAGTGACGAAGTATTGCTCGAAAGAACTTCTACTGTTCATCTTCAGATATTGGTAAAACTGTTGAATATTTAACTTCTCTTAAAGATAAGTTAGTTTGAATGCGGGATATGCCCAGCCTATTTAATTTTCTTATAAAGCTATTTAATTCTTTTCGATCTCTAATAATAACCTTTAAAAGATAATCGTGCTCTCCTGTTAAACAATGACATTCTAATATTTCTGTCATTGTTTTTAAGGCATTTTCCAAAGCTTCTAGTTCCTTAGCTTGATGAATATTTGTACTCATGAAAACGTAGCACAGTAAATCGAATCCCAGTTTCTCATGATTTAAAATGGCAACTTGTTTGTCAATAAATCCTTCACTTTCTAATCGTTTTATTCTTGTATGAGTTGCAGGTGGGGATAAATTCACTCGTCTCGCTATTTCTGCATTACTTATTTGAACTTCCCTCTGCAAAATATCTAGTATTTGAGTATCTACGCTATCTAATAATTTTCTTTCAACATCTCTCAAACTATTTTCTCTCCTTTTTTTATTCGAAATTTCAGCTATATCCGACTCTTGTTATTAATTTTATTCTGTAAAATTCTATTATTCTTATGATTATTTTGATTTTTATTCATTCTACAGAATATTATACTGCTAAAAAAGCTAAAATGTTATGATTCTTTTAACTATAATAACTCGATTATAAATATGAGAACTAAAGGAGAGATAGTGATTTGACGAATGTCTATGTTTTATTGATGCTTTTAACTAGTTTACTTTGGGGAGGGAATTTTGTAGTTGCCAAATCTCTTGTTAATCATGCCTCTCCATTAACATTGACGAGCTTGCGGTGGCTCATTGCTGTCACTGTACTACTACCAATGGTTTGGTGGAAAGAAAAAAGATTGCTTCCCTCTCGCGATGCCCTTCTCCCTTTATTTTTAATGGGCATTACAGGGGTCGTATTGTTTAATATCTTTCAATTTTTAGCATTGGAAAGAACTACATCGACGAATGTTGGCCTCATTTCAACATTAAATACAATTTCAATTGCGGTTTTTTCATTTGTTTTTCTAAGAGAAAAGATTAATGTACTTCAAGCACTTTCAATGCTACTTTCGTTATTTGGGGTTCTGCTCGTACTGTCAAAAGGGAATATCACCTTATTATTATCTTTTCATTTTAATTTGGGGGATTTATGGATGATTGCAGCTGTATGTATTTGGGGAATTTATTCCGTTTGTAGTAAATGGGCAATGAAAACTACTTCCCCACTAATGTCTAATTTGTATTCAGGAATATTTGGACTTCTTGTACTATTGCCATTTAACCTTAAGGATTATAGTATTTCCAATGTTAATCATTCTTTTATTCTCTCGCTTTTATATACAGCGTTGATCTCCACTGTAGTCTGTATGGTACTTTGGAGTATTGGTATTCAAAAATTAGGGGCTACAACATCCGGTATTTTCCTTAATTTTAATCCGATTTTCACGGCACTTTTAGCGTTTTTATTTATTGGAGAGCGCATCTCTTGGACTCAGGGGATTGGGGGATTGATCGTCATTATAGGCTGTTATTTATTTTCACATTTTAAAACAAAAACAACTTATTTAAAAACGTCATTTTCAAATTAAATGAACTGCTCCCAATTGCTGGACATTCGGGGGCAGTTCCTCTTTTTTTACGTATTCACTATCTTGTTGATATTCTGAGTCAACAAATAAAACAGTACCTTAGTACTTGGTTTATACTAGTATATAAGGAGAATTACTAATTCCAACTCCAAATTAGTGTACATGCCCTGTCCTGTTATTGAAATGAAAATAAAATGAAAGGTGGAAAGACGATGGAAAACTGCTGTAGTAGTAACCTTAAAAAAAATATTAACGAAAACACTATTGTTTGTCCATCTTGCAAACATAAAGCTAAGAATGTAAAGCTGATAACAATTAAATCAATGATTAAACCATCTGTATTAGAAACTATAAATGCAATGGAAAATCACTTTTTTTGTGCAACTAAGGATTGTCATGTAGTTTATTTTGATACGAGTAATAAGGAATACCTTCTATCTGATATAAAGGTAGCTGTGCATCAAAAGAATGACTCAGTTAGTACACCGATTTGTTATTGTTTTAATTGGACTAAAGAAAAAATTAAACAATATGTTGAAAATGAACTTACGCCAAATCCTTTAGAACATATTCGTGCAAATATAAAGGAAAACCGTTGTGGCTGCGAGGTAAACAATCCTCAAGGAAGTTGTTGTTTAGGGAATGTTACGAAATATATTAAAGGTTTAACCTAAAAAAGCAGTAACAAGGGCCCTAAAAGCCTGATAAAACAGGGGTTTTAGGAACCCTTTTATTGATCGTGGTACACTTCGATATTTTGTCTAATAAAATTGGTTACCGCCGTTATTGTTTAAAGGTTGTCCTTCCTTCACATCATTTTAATCAATTAATTGATTAAACTTCTCTGTAGGCAAATCAACTCCTAGTTCCTCCAACTGTATCTTTGCTTGCTCAATTAATTTTGTAACCTCTTTTTTAGTTTCGTCATCTAAATTCGCGAATTTATCGCCTTTTTCAGTATGGCTTGGAAGAGATACACCAAGTTCTTTCAGTTGTGTATTTGCTTCCTCTTGAGTTAAGGAACCATCTTTTTGTTGCTTCATTATTTCTTGTACCTTTGTTTTTGTTGCATCATCTAAATTCGCGAATTTATCGCCTTTTTCAGT
>NZ_JBIWDH010000008.1:38934-128381 GCF_044761885.1 Lysinibacillus sp. NPDC097231
GATACACCAAGCTCTTTCAGTTGTGTATTTGCTTCTTCTTGAGTTAAGGAACCATCTTTTTGTTGCTTCATTATTTCTTGTACCTTTGTTTTTGTTGCATCATCTAAATTCGCGAATTTATCGCCTTTTTCAGTATGACTTGGAAGAGATACACCAAGCTCTTTCAGTTGTGTATTTGCTTCTTCTTGAGTTAAGGAACCATCTTTTTGTTGCTTCATTATTTCTTGTACCTTTGTTTTTGTTTCATCATCTAAATTTGCAAATTTTTGGATATCTTCATTATGTTTTGAAGATAATGACACCCCTAAGTCTGCTAGTTCATTCCTTAGGTTTTTTAAAATTTCATCAACTTTTTGTTGTGTTTCAGCATCCAAATTTTTGTATTTTTCTACATTTACTATTTCCTTTTGATTTGTAGCAGCAAGAGTTGGAATAGTTGTACCGCCAAGTATGCCTAATGATAAAGCACCAGTCATAGCATAGATTGAAATCTTACTTCTTACTTTCATTCTTATTCACTCCTTGAATTAGTGTAAAGAGGTATTTACCCCTAAGCTTAGATTTATTTAAGCTGTATCTACACTATACCGGCGAAGTGTGTCAGCTGTATGTCAAAAGGACAGCACCCGCTGAAAGAAGTTAAAAAAATGTATTAGGCGTCAATTCTACAAAAGCACCTTTTCGTGAAATATCTTATTTTTCGTAAAAACCATTTTTATTGAAAACATACCATTTTTGAATCTTCTCTTCTGAATGTAGTTTAAGTTGATTCATAATTTCTTTTGCAAATTCCAATGTAGCAGTCCCGTTTGCTGTTATGAAATAATCAGAGTTAACACATTGCTTCTCTATATAAAATTCACTTCCACAATAGACAACTATTTTCAACAAACTCATGGGAGTTGCCTGTATGGTCTACTTTATTTAAATAACCATTGTAAGCTAAAAATGTAGTTGCATCACATATAGCTGAAATTAACACATTGACAGTAGTCAACTAATTTTTTTATAGTTGGCCAAAATCCCCAAACCACCACCTTGGCCAGGATAACTTACTATAGGAATACCCGCTAAATTTAGATTAGTGATTCAATGTCGAGATAAATAGTTCGTTTCGACACTTCAAGCTTTTCCGCCATTTCTTGTGCTGTGAGTTTCTGTTGATGAACTAACAAATTTAAAATATTAAACATTCGGGTTCATTTCATTTCCTCTTCCTCTTTCATATGTTTTCTATAACGTTATTTTTCCTATTAAGATGACTTACGAAATCTTTACCCTATCTGTCCTGTCTAGCTTTTTTCCAATAAGTATTTGGTCCATTACATGTTAAAGTTGAGTTTTTTGGTACCTGTTTCATTATAAGAAGAAGATTTAGTAAATCAACTGACGACCCCATTGCGTTTAGTATGACCAAAAACTTTAAAGTCGTTGTCAAGAGCCCAAATGCACTTAAAATTAGTGGCAAAATTAGTGACAGTATTATAAAAGGAGCTATCGTAATGAATATATATCTTGACTTTGATATCTCTTCTTCCGTAATCACAAAACCCCCGAAAAGAGTAAGCCCTATAGAAGTTTTTTCTGATTTCATAAAATTAGGAATGAAAACCAAATGAAGTAATTCGTGAAATATTAATAGTAAGACTATCCCCAAAATAACACCTAAGTTAATGGTTATTGATATTCCACCAGATGTAAAACCAAAATCTTTTAAAGTAATATCGGAAAAAATATTTATTACCCAAATAGAGATCATTGAAGCGACAATCATTAAAGGGATAGATAACAATATAGCACTTACTAAATTTTTAGGTTCTTTCATCGGAATCCAACCATTTTTAATTAAGTCTAATTGTAAATTCGGGTTACTTTTGGGCAATTTGTGTAGTAATTTCATTTAACCCCTCCATTACGATCTATTGATTTTTAACAATTTCACTTAATTGGAATATGCCTTCTTTAATTTCATCGAATGAAGCATAGCCATAGGAGATTCGTATAAACTGTCCTGACTTTTCAGCATAAATACTACCGGGATTTAGAAGAATATTGTTGGATAATGCTTTTTCAAATAGCCTTTTTACTTTAAACTCTTGCTTTATTTTAACCCATATGAACAATCCACCTTTTGGGATGTCCCATGTAGCATAAGGACCCAAATATTTGTCCATTGCTTCTAAAGCAACTTTTCTACGAATCTTAAGTTGTTCTCTTACTTTATGAAGGTGATCATCATAGAAATTACTAGATAGCCACTCTGCTGCAACGAGTTGGGAAAGGGTACTTGATCCATAATCGGCTTGCATTTTTAAATCTGCTAATCGATTAATGACTGACTCCGAGCCAACTATCCAGCCAATTCGTAATCCTGGACTAAGGGTTTTTGATAAACTCCCAACATATAATACATTTCCGTAATGGTCCATTGCTTTCAATGGTTTAGGTGGTGGATTGTCAATCCATAAATCACGGTACACATCATCTTCTATAACTGGCAGTTGCTCTCTTTCACAGTATGCAATTAATTTCTCTCGTCTACCTTTCTGCATTAAGGCGCCAGTTGGATTGTGGAAGGTTGGAATCGTATATAAAATATTATTTCCTTTTTCCTTTGTCGGATAAATGGAGTCTATGATAATCCCCTCATTATCCATCGTTAATCCTTGCAACTCCATCCCTGCAGACTCAAAAACAGTTAACGAGAAAAGATAAGACGGAATTTCTAACAATACAGTTGAACCCCTTTTTAGGAGTCCAATTGAAATTAGATGTAAAGCTTGGAGCGCACCAGACACTACAAGAATGGACGACGGAGATGCTTCAATTCCTCTTATCTTTAAATAGTCACTAATTGCTTGGCGTAATTTTATACTTCCTTTCGGCTCTTCGTAACCAAACGAGGTTAATTGATTCGATACCTTTTGAACGATGACTTTCATCTCTTCTAACGGGAACATCTCTGGTGATAGCTCCCCTTTACTCAATTGAATAAGATTCCTATTCGATTCCGCTTCGTTAATCTCCTGCACCATCGAAACGCTAGGTTTATGAATGCCTAATGTGACATTTTCATTCCAGTTAGTTGAAGATTTTGCACCCATCAAAGTCCATGTATTATTGGTGACGACTGTTCCTTTCCCTGCTTTACCCTGAAGTAGCCCGTCTGCCATTAGTTCCTCTAATGCTGTTATAACAGTACTACGATTAACCCCAAACTGTTTTGCTAGATTCCGTTGACTTGGTATGGGACTTCCAATCACCCACTCCCCTTTAGCAATTTTTTCTTTTATAAAATCAATAATCAATTGATATTTTGGCTTTTTCATATGTATGCCCTCTTTTGAACTGGTTGTTTTTTTTCATTTTAACCTGTTGGAGAAATTTTACCAAAATACTATTAATATTGAAAACATCATTTTAACCGGTTGGATAAGAAAGTAAAACGAGGTGTATTCATGTTTAAAACATTAGAATTTAAGATTATTTCTGCTCATTTGATAACAATCATTTTATGGGCGTCAGCTTTTCCAGGAATACGAGTGGCATTGACCGCATTTTCACCTGAGCATATTTCACTTTTACGATTATTAGTCGGCTCATTTGTATTAATAATCATAACAATTATTACCAAAACTCCTTTACCTTCGTTAAAAGATATCCCCATCATATTATTACTTGGCTTTTTAGGTTTCACCGTGTATCAAGTAGCACTAAATTACGGAGAGCAAACGATTAGTGCTGGCGTTGCAAGTTTACTTGTTTCAACTACCCCAATATTCACTGCCTTATTAGCTGTATTCTTTCATCGTGAGAAACTTGGATTATGGGGATGGGTAGGTTCACTTGTTGGTTTTTGTGGTGTAGCATTTATTTCTGTAGGAGGTTCAAGTGAAAGTTATGCTTTCAATACTGGGATTATCATAGTTTTAGTAGCATCCCTTTCAGAGAGTATTTACTTTGTTTTTCAACGTCATTATCTAGAAAAATATGGGGCTATCCCCTTCACGATGTATGCCATTTGGTCAGGTACTATTTTTATGTTATTATTCTCACCTGGCCTAGGTGAAGCAATTATGGATGCGCCGATCAATGCAACATTAGTCATCTTGTATCTTGGAATTTTCCCAACAATCATTCCTTATTTTACGCTAGCCTATGTTACCTCACGAACAGGAGTAGCTGAAGCAACAAGTACGCTTTATTTAACTTCTGTTTTCGCATTTCTTATTGCATGGATTTGGCTTGGTGAAGTTCCACATTTTTCTGCCATAACAGGTGGCTTAATTACTTTAGTAGGTGTATTTATTTCAAACATCAAGAAAGAAGATGTTATTAAAGAAAATTAGAATGCGCAAAGTTTAAACTAACTTGAATAATTGCTCCATTGATCATTACGACAGGTATTAATTCTATACCTATTGTCATTTTTTAAGAAGCATTTTCTAACATGTGTAGATGATGCTTGATTGTTGAAAATGCTGCAGTAATAACACATGTTTGCCCTATTCAACCTTAAGAATGTTCGAAAATCATTACGCTCTCTATTTCTCTAAAACCACATTCCACAATTCAATTAGCGATTTAGATTCACTTGAAATAAAAATTCATCGCGTTTTGATAAAGAATTATCTCAGCTGACTTTGCATCAAACAATTCATGAATAAGTTCAATATCTGCATAAGCAAAAGGCCTTTTTGCTCGTGTAGACGGTAGGTCTGTACCGAACATTAATGCTTCTGGATTTACAGCATAAATAGATTTCAAAGCATGTTCAACATCGAGCTCCACACGACCAAATCCTGTCGCCTTTACTCGTACACCTTTTTCTACGAGGCGCAACAAATGAGGAAGGCCTTCTTCGGATAACCCTAAATGATCAATTGAAATCGCCGGTAATTTTTCAATTGTTGGGACAATTTCAGGCAAATCTTTTGCGTCTATATATAATTCACTATGCCAGCCAACTAAATCATAAACACGTCTCGCAAAGTAATCAAGCTTCGTTAAATCTTCGGAGCCGCCACGCTTCACATTGAATCGTAGTGCACGAACACCTTTATTATGTAAATCCATAATTTTATCATCTGTCACCGAAAATGGTAGCTGCGTAACACCACAAAATGAAGATCCCATTTTCTCTAAAGCATTCACTAAATATGCTTGATCAAAACCTTGAAAAGAACCGGATACAATTGCCCCACCTACAATATTATAAGTCGCTGTTTCCTTTTGGTAATCATCTACAACATAGCTAGGTGGTACATACCCTTGATTTTCAGTAATAGGAAAATCAAAATTAATAATGTGAAAGTGTGCATCAAAAATTCTCATCTTTCCGCCTCCTTTCTTTTACGTTATCAAACATAGTGCATAAAGGAAAATTATAATTTTTTATATTTACCCATAATTTTATCTTATTAAACAAAGATTTTGAATAATTTAATTTCCCACCAACAAATGTCTTGAGCAAAAATATAGTTCCTTATAGGATATCCCTTCATGCATTGCTTCCTGATGTAATTAACGTAATAAGACCTGTTAACCTTGATCCATATGACCTAGCAATTCTCTTGTTGTTTTCTCTTGCTTATCAAAATTAATAACAGGCTACTTAATAATAATTCTGCAGTTTTACGTAGTCCAGGTTATATCGCATCCTCATATTCACTATGACGAACACCAAGATACGCGAGTATTACGCCATGTGCTGTAAGCCCAAGTTGTAGTGGAATAAAGATCAGCAATGAGATTTCTGGGTTATAGGAACAAGCAATTGCTACCACTAGTAGTGATGAACTAATAGTAGCCGGAACAGAATAATTACTCATCCCAAAATACAATGGGATTAAGCTTATTCCCGTTGAGGCAATAGCAAAAGGAATGATGTTTAAGACTTCACCTATGTACTGATTGCAGTTATTGTAAATGGATCAATAAGAATATAAATATTAATGATAGAAAATAGACCAACAACAATATTTGATAACATCATTGTGATAAACGTCAAAAAAGCTATCAGGATTAGTTTACTAACAAATATTTTCTTTCGACTAACAGGATAAGAGAACAAAATCAAAATTGTTTTGTTTTTATATTCTTCAATGACTAGTTTCGCAATCAATACAGAGGCAAACAAATAAACGTTGCCCTCACACTTGCACCAATCAGTACAACATTTTGATACATTGAAATGAGTACGTATATGAAATAAAATGAACTACCCTCCAATTGGTATAATTAACAATTGGAGGGTAGTTCAAATAGCCTTACTGGTTTTATTGTTATGATCGTTTTGGAAAAGAGTACGTGATCGCTTTATTGTGAGAGAAGTTATATAAAAATAAAGTACAACTTAGTCGGTGGGGTTTTCTTATCCCCCACCGATTGTTGTAGAGGAACACAAGCTAAGTACTCCGCATCCTGCCGAAATGCTTGTGTGACCAACATCGTGTTGGCCTCAATTGGGCTTTGACTAGTAGTTTTTTGCTTTGCACAGAACAATTCTGAGCAGTAGCGTCTCATCATACTGCTTCTTTTTTACATTACAATTTCTTCCTATCCGATCAAAGTTAAGCAATAAAAGACCAATCGAATCTATAATTGCAGAAGGGTCCCCTCTTACTTACGTTTTTTGGAAAATCTATTGAGGGATTGCCTCAATCTTGAGAACCCATAAAAAATTCAAGTAGTCTTTCTAGTTTTGGGTCACTTTTAAACTAGCGAGCGCTTTAAATAGTATTTTTCCTAGATTGTTCAGTAATCTCCATTTTATTTCTTCAACTATGGCAATTCGAAAAGGATAGTGGCTGTTATACCACTTGCTAAAACAACATCTGTAGTTATTTGAACAGATATAATATTACACTGATCAACAGGGAAACTTGTTAGTGTAGTTGCACAACAATTTGGAGTCGCAGCATTATTTGGTCCTATTATTGTTGCAGTAATGCCCGTAGGTGTAGGAGTGCTAAAACCGCAATTTGTACTTATAAATATCTCAGCCGATACTATATCCCCAACACCTAAAATATTATTACGAATGTTGAAAGTCAAACTTGTAATAGTTGCATTCTGAGGTATAACTATCGTATTCGTCACAAAGTTTGCTGATGCAGTACCTACCCCCACGAATTCACCATTACCAATTGCTTGGTCAGTTCCAAGAAATACATCCATTAGCCCTGGTCCTGTTGCTCCGCCTTCTCCCGTTGCCCCTGTTGCCCCTGTTTCCCCGGTTGCTCCTGTTGCTCCTGTTGCTCCTGTTGCTCCTGTTGCTCCTGTTGCTCCCGTTACTCCTGTTGCTCCTGTTGCTCCTGTTGCTCCTGCTCCTGTTGCTCCCGTTGCTCCCGTCGCTCCCGTTGCTCCCGTTGCTCCCGTTGCTCCCGTTGCTCCTGTTGCTCCTGTTGCTCCTGCTCCTGTTGCTCCCGTTGCTCCTGTTGCTCCTGTTGCTCCCGTTGCTCCCGTTGCTCCCGTTGCTCCCGTTGCTCCTGTTGCTCCTGCTCCCGTTGCTCCCGTTGCTCCTGTTGCTCCTGTTGCTCCCGTTGCTCCCGTTGCTCCTGTTGCTCCCGTTGCTCCCGTTGCTCCTGCTCCTGTTGCTCCCGTTGCTCCTGTTGCCCCTGTCGCTCCCGTTGCTCCTGTCGCTCCTGTTGCTCCTGTCGCTCCTGTTGCTCCTGTTGCTCCTGCCCCAGTTGCTCCCGTCGCTCCTGTTGCCCCTGTCGCTCCCGTTGCTCCGGTCGCTCCTGTTGCTCCTGTTGCTCCTGCCCCAGTTGCTCCCGTTGCTCCTGTTGCCCCAGTCGCTCCCGTTGCCCCTGTTGCTCCCGTTGCCCCTGTTGCTCCTAATGGAACTACATTACAGCCACATTCATTACACCTGAATCTTATTAGGCAAAAGCTACTGCTCTCGTTTATCTCTTCACACTTAAAACAGTCATTATCGCTGCTTAGTTTCCATTTACTAAATCTATGGTGATGATTGAAACTCATTAACATACCTCCTAACATTTTTATTACCATACTATTCAAGAGATAAACAATGCCATTAGGTTCTTATAACATACATACGCTATTATTGAAAAATTTCTTTCTATGATTCTTCGCATTGTTGATAATCCTGCATTAAACTGGGCAGGTGTAGGGAATAATAAAAGAAGAAAAGCTATTCATTTCTATTATTTTCCAATAAATAATTTTCTTTCATCTACTTATATACTATTCATTTTCTTTTATCTCAATAGGTGTAAGTCTATTTCCTAGTTAGCCCTTCTCACTATAAAGTGTAGAGTTAGTGTCAACCTTTTTCAGTTTTGATACCCACTTATTTAGAAGTAATACTAAAAGATCAGGACTTCATTTTGAGTCCTGATCTTTTTAAAGATTGCTATAGTTTAGAAATATATTCATTTAATTCTTTTTGAGTAATCTGTCCTTTTATCGTGAACTTTAGGATACCTTCAGCATTGAAGATAAAAGTTGTCGGGTAATTTATGATTTCAAATGATTTCTAAAGCGAACCATTCTCATCAAGAAAGGTTGGAAAATTCAAATTGTATGTCTCTTGAAATTTTAATGCATTTTTATAACTATCATGAGAAGTTACATTTATCGCTACCAACTATTACTCGAAGGTAATCCCTGCACTTGCATATCCAGCAACCACGTTGACTAGGCTAGCACCTGTAGCCGTTATACTGAATACTAACAATAATCTGGTTTGCGAAGTTACTGGTATTGCTAATCCAGTAGTTATGCCGTTGCTAATAGCTCCTAAGCTGAGCGCTCCTGTGAGTGACGGAGCCAACGTCACAACTGCCCCAGGCACTGCAGTAAATGTGTTATTCGGTGCAGGAGAACTATATAACTGTGCTGTTATTGTTACTGTTGTACCTATGAGGCTTAATGCAGCAGTAGTGCTAAAATATCCTGCGATAGAGGTAATAGTCCCATTTCGTGGAGCCGAGAATGCGAAGTTAAGCAGTGTTCCCCCCGCACCAGTAAGATCAATTGTATTTCCAAGTGCAAAAACCGTTAGGGCAGAATTTCCAAATCCAACAAGACCAATGTCACCGGCTAATCCACCAGCAATTGTAGTTAGTGACACAGTAGTTCCTGATGCAAACGGAATGACTGCACCACCTCCTGTTGCTCCTGTTGCTCCTGTTTCCCCTGTTGCTCCTGTTACTCCTGTTGCTCCTGTTGCTCCTGTTGCTCCTGTTTCCCCTGTTGCTCCTGTTGCTCCTGTTGCTCCTGTTGCTCCTGTTGCTCCTGTTGCTCCTGTTGCTCCTGTTGCCCCAGTTGCTCCTGTTGCTCCTGTTGCTCCTGTTGATCCTATTGCTCCTATTGCTCCTGTTGCTCCTGTTGCTCCTATTGCTCCTGTTTCCCCTGTTGCTCCTGTTGCTCCTGTTTCCCCTGTTGCTCCTGTTTCCCCTGTTGCTCCTGTTGCTCCTGTTGCTCCTGTTTCCCCTGTTGCTCCTGTTGCTCCTGTTGCTCCTGTTGCTCCTGTTGCTCCTGTTGATCCTGTTGCTCCTGTTGATCCTGTTGCTCCTATTGCTCCTGTTGCTCCTGTTTCCCCTGTTGCTCCTGTTGCTCCTGTTTCCCCTGTTGCTCCTGTTGCTCCTGTTTCCCCTGTTGCTCCTGTTGCTCCTGTTGCTCCTGTTGCTCCTGTTGCTCCTGTTTCCCCTGTTGCTCCTGTTGCTCCTGTTACGCCTGTTGCTCCTGTTGCTCCTGTTACGCCTGTTGCTCCTGTTGCTCCTGTTGCCCCAGTTGATCCTGTTGCTCCTGTTGCTCCTGTTGCTCCTATTGCTCCTATTGCTCCTGTTGCTCCTGTTGCTCCTGTTTCCCCTGTTGCTCCTGTTTCCCCTGTTGCTCCTGTTGATCCTGTTGCTCCTGTTGCTCCTGTTACGCCTGTTGATCCTGTTGATCCTGTTGATCCTGTTTCCCCAGTTGATCCTGTTGCCCCTGTTACTCCTGTTGCTCCTGTTGATCCTGTTACTCCTGTTGCTCCTGTTGCTCCTGTTACTCCTGTTGCTCCTGTTGCCCCTGTTGATCCTGTTACTCCTGTTACTCCTGTTACTCCTGTTACTCCTGTTACTCCTGTTACTCCTGTTGCTCCTGTTACTCCTGTTACTCCTGTTGCTCCTGTTGCCCCAGTTGCTCCCGTTGATGTCTCCGTCGCTCCCGTTGCCCCAGTTGCTCCCGTTGCCCCAGTTGCTCCCGTTGCCCCAGTTGCTTCTATCGAAAAACCATTACAACCACATTCGTTACACTTGAACCTCATGAAGCAATTACTGCTCTCGATTTGCTCTTCAAACGTAAAAAAGTCATTATCGCCGCATTGTTTACATTTACCAATTCTATGGTAGCGATTGAAACTCATTAACATACCTCCTAAACATTTTATTACCATACTATTCAAGAGATAAACTATGCCATTAGGTTCTTATAACTATGTATACGCTATTATTTAAAATTACACTAGGCAGGTGCAGGGAATAAATTAAAAAGAAAAGGAATCATTTTTTTATTTCCAAATGAATGACTTTCTTCTATTTTTATACTGTTCATTTTCTTTTATCTTAATAGTGTAAGTCTATTTTCTAGTTAGCCTATCTCACTAAAAAGTATAGATTTTGTCAACTTTTTACGGTTTCGACACAAAAGATATAGTAAAATTGGGGATTATGTATTTTTCTGGAGGAATGGAAGTAGAAAAGCAAAGATTAATTTATTTAGGAAGTCGTATGTTGGTTGTTGGCTTAATAAGCTGTATAATTTTTCAATCTCACAGCCATTTCCTTACTCGTGAAATAGCTATTGACCATTATGTAGGCAATCATATAGCATATGACTTAGCATAATTAGTTGATATTGCAGAAACATATGTAGTAGACATATATTATTTACTCCTTAAAACAAACAGCTCAGAAGTCATCAATACAACCACAAATGTAAGAATTGAATTGAACAAAAAGTAATTTGTAGCCATATAGCGCCCAACGTTAATTTGTCTAACTATGTAATAGATCCAGAAACAAATACATTAAAATAATAATTTCTACTGCTAAAAAGATCAGGCTTAAAGTGAAGTGAGTCCTGATCTTTTTATAGATTGCTACAGTTTAGCCATATATTCATTTAATACTTTTTGAGTAATCTGTCCTTTTATCATGAACTTTAGGATACCTTCAGCATTGAAGATAAAAGTTGTCGGGTAATTTATGACCTCAAATGATTTCTGAAGCGAACCATTTTCATCAAGAAAGGTTGGAAAATTCAAATTGTATGTCTCTTGAAATTTCAATGCATTTTTATAACTATCATGAGAGGTTACATTAATCGCTAACAGCTCTACATTCTCTGATTTTTTGTTATAAAACTCCTTTAAGTCAGGGGCTTCTTCCTGACAAGGTCCACACCAAGATGCCCAAAAGTTGATGATCAAAATTTTTCCTTTGTATTCTTCAAATGTTGTAGTTGATTTATCTAGACCCTTTAGCTTCGTATCAAAAACAATTTGTTTTGACCCATCTGCTAGATCTATCATTGGTTTTATGGCTTCTTCTTTTGACAATTCATTTTTCACAGTAACTCCTATAAGTAAAATCACTAATATAGCTGAAAATATTAACCCGATAAGTTTTTTTCGTTTCACAACAATTCTCCTTAAAATTTATCGTTTCATTGTAATCAATCACTCAAGTGAGTGCTTTTTTGTTTCATATGTAGCATAATTATTTAGTATCAAAGTATGTTAACAAAGGAGAAACACAATTATGACGGAAAAATATGTGCATCATATTTGCATACAAACAAATACATATTCTGAAACCATCAAATTTTATACAGAAGTATTAGGATTTGAACTTGTACAAGAATCACCAAATTTTCACGGTAGGCTTTTTAATACTTGGCTAAAACTGGGCTCTTTTCATATTGAAATTCAAACTGGAAAACAGCATGAAGAACTAGAGGCATGTCATTCTAATGCTCAAGGAATTGTTCATTTCTGTTTATGGGTTGACGATCTCAATCAAGAAGTGGCACGATTGAAGGAAAAGGGTGTTAAATTTATATATAAAAATAACGAAATCATTTATAAAGTTGAAAATGGTCATTTATGTAAGTTTAAAGCTCCTGAAGGAACAATTATAGAAATTCGCGATAATAAAGGTATATAAGCATCTTTTTTTCCTACTTAGACCAAGCACTGATTCTATAAGTGAGTTCTAGTCTTTGTAATTAAGGTTCACTTTTTAATTAAGTCCATCTATAGATTTACCGCTATTATTTCGCTTCGCACAGTCTATAACCACATATTGTATGATTATCATAATAATAGCACAAGTTAAATACATATGGATAACTTTTTCCATTTATGCTTTTTGTTTTATCCATACTCAATGTGATGATGATACAATATACTAAATGGTTGTTAAAATTTATTTTTTCATAAAGTATGTACAAACTTGGTGAGGTGAATAGAAAATGAAAAAATTCAGCCAATTTTTTTACTCTATTTTCTTTAAGTTTCAGCACTTTATTAATTACATTTCATTAGTCATGGTACTGATTTTAACTGACATATTGATTACTATTGGTGACTTTTCGGTATTCTTTCTTGTCCCAGAATTAGCCCCGACTATTTTTACTTTCATTATTATTATTTATATTTGTAAAAAATTGTTTAAGAGCGAAAACCCAAAATTTAAAGCCATTATTCAGTTAGCTAATTCATTCATTTTTTGGAATTTTACATTCATGTGGATTAATCCATTCCCTGATATAAAGAGATACACTAAAATATAAGTTTTTTAATAAAGTGAAACTTAATCCGTGGGGTTTTCTTCATCCCCTCGATTTTGTCTTCACTTATCGGGTTTTTAATGGCTTTTTTTTGCTCCATTTACATCTAAGGTGGGAGATAAAGCTTTTTATTAAAAGACACCCATTATTGAGCATCTTCCTAATAGCATTATTGTTGTTTCATTAGAAAAAGACCCTCGGCATGCATTTCCATTAGGGAATTCACATTTCGTAATAATGTCGAGTTATCCATAGTCCTCCTAGATATTTTTTCACTATTTCGAAAAAAGAAAAGGCACTCACCAAATATGAGTGCCACTAAATTAGTCTCTCTTATCTATACGATTCATGAGTAGGATCAAATAAGTCCTCTTCTGCATCTCTAACAACAGAAAAGTGTTCGACATTGTAATGGCCATGAAGTGTAAGGTTATGATGCTTAATAATTTGTTCAGCACTCAAAACATCATTGTCCGCTGTTGAATGCCCATCACCAACTAAAGTCACATCTAACCCACTAATAGTCGCAGTTCTTACTGCACTATCAATACAATGTTGAGTAGAGCAACCCATAACTACAACATGTTCAATTTTTTGAGATTGGAAATAATTTAGAAGTTCAGTCCCATGGAAACAATTTGTTGCGAATTTATCGAAAATCTTTGCTTCCTTAGGTACATTAATTCCATTATGAATATCAAATCCTTTACCTTCGCCTTCAGCAACATCGCGATCTCTGACAAATACTATTGGAACATTGGATTTTTTTGCTTTATCAATAACTAAATTGATATTTCTAATAAGCCGTTCCTTATTAAAAACAGCTTTTTCTTTGTCATTACCATCCAATAATTCTTGCTGAGCATCGATAATTAATAATGCTTGATTCAAACAATTTTCCCCTTTCATTTTGAGGAAACGTTATGATTATTTAGTGAGACGTTTCCCCTTTTTATTTTTCACGTTAACATTGTTCATACTATCTACCCCCTAAACGAAATAAGTCAACCAAATATTATCATAATTTTCTAATTAAGGAAACTTCAATAAACACTTAGCTATTTATTGGAGTATCTTTTAAAAATACGTTGGGTATTCTAGGAGTTAGATAAGGAGTGGAAGAGTTTGAAGAGTTTAAACCCAAGTTATTTAGTAATAATTATACAAACTGTTATTGCTTTTTTTGTCCTTCTTGCCCTTACAAGGTTTTTAGGAAAAAAACAACTAAGTCACTTAACCTTCTTCAACTACGTAACGGGCATAACGATTGGTTCTATTGCCGCTAATATGGTAGTTTTGACTACAAGTCAGTACAAAAAATATTTAATAAGCTTAATTGTTTGGTGTGCACTTACTTTTATTATTAGTTACATTAGTCTTAAATCAGGAAAAATAAGAGTTATACTTGATGGCCAGCCAACAATTATTATTAAAAAAGGTAAAATCGATAAAAAGGCATTATCAAGAACTCATGTTAATATTGATGACCTTACTATGATGATTAGACAGTATCAAGTTTTTTCTATTACAGAAATTGATTATGCAATTTTAGAGCCAAATGGCAGACTGAGTATTCTTAAGAAACCTGAGTTTCAAGGCACACAAAAAAGTGATATGCAAATCCTTCCTGCGTCTCCTGCTTTTATCCCCACAGAAATCATTACAGATGGGAAGCTATTAGAACAAAATTTATTGGAGGTTGGAAAAAGTAAAGAATGGCTAAATAACGAACTAAAAAAGGCAAATATAAAAGCAATAGAAGACGTTTTTTATGCTGAGATTCAACCAGACGGTAAAATGTTCATCCAAAAAAATTGATGAAGACGTATCTTAAGGAGATAAATACTCAGTTTTAATAGTAATAAGAAAATACTAAAAACTTGACAAAAAAATCTTTTTATGCAATAATTTACTTTTATGATATTAATTTATATAATAGGATTCTCCTGGCCAGGAGAATCCTATTTTTTTTGAAGGAGTGAATTTGCATGGAAAAAGGTGAATCCAGTTTAACTTCATTAATCTCAGCTTTTAGCAGGGCCTATCATAGTCAATTTGATACCCCTAAAATATTTGATGATTATCTAGCAAAAGATTTAATCACGCAAAAGGAATTCAATGACATCCAAGAAAATATGGTTCAAGGTATCCAGTTCTTTAACAAAGAAATTGCGGAAAAACTAAAAGGAAATAAGGAAGAACTATTAAAATGGATTGTGCAAATTCACCTCTCCCCTACGCCCTTGGCACGTGCAGCGTATTGTGAAAAAGTTTTACTAAATGAAATTATGTTAGGTTTACAGCAATATGTCATCCTCGGAGCAGGGTTTGATACTTTTAGTTTAAGACATCCTGAATTTGAAAGCATTTTAAAGATATTTGAAATTGATCATCCTGCGACACAGGAATTCAAAAAGAAAAGATTGGCTACAGCAAATTTCGAACTTCCAAGGAATCTGCATTTTGTTGCCATGGACTTCACGAAAAGGTTTTCAGATCAAAACCTATTGGATAGCGGCTTTGACTATAAGAAAACGTTCTTTAGTCTATTGGGTGTTTCTTATTATTTAACGAAAGAGGAAACTTCCAGCTTGATCGATCATCTATTTGCCAATGTACCATCGGGAAGTTCCATAGTATTGGATTATGCCGATGAAAACTTATTTAAAGCACAAGGAATCTCGAATCGAGTAGACAATATGGTGAAAATGGCTGCTGCCAGTGGTGAACCGATGAAATCGTGCTTTACTTACAAGGAAATGGAAAAGATGTTAGAACAATCAGGTCTATTAATTTATGAGCATTTATCTCCAGCTATTATTAATGAGCTTTACTTTGACAATCGCAAAGATTATTTAAAAGCCTTTGAAAGTATTCATTATCTTCATGCTGTCAAAAAGTAAATGAATTGGAAGAACATATTAAGATGTTTTATAAATTTTCTAAAGAAAATGGCAAAAATATTTCTCAGTTCCTTTCAAACTTTATTATGTCTCGAATTATTAACACTGAAGCATCAGCTAGTATCGGCTGTATGTATTTGGAGAAAACTGTATAATTGGCTATCATCAAGCGGTTGTCCCCCAACTTCTATTAATTTTAGACGGTGAAGGCTATGTAAGAAATGAACAGGAACAATATTTTAAAGTTCAACCTGGTGATGCATTTTTTTGAAAAAGGAAGAATGGCCTGAAACAAAATCGGATAATGGATTAACTGCCATTGTGATAGAAAGTGTAGCATTAAATCCCTCAACTTTTATGCGCTAAAATAATTTCCTAACTTTTTAAACTATTTCTCAGGCAATTAACTATACAAAAATAACTATCCTATCATAATACTAGTAATGTAAGCTGGTTTAGTCTTACACCTCCATGCTTTGTTACTAAGGGCTACTTCTAATTGAAAGTGGCCCTCTATATTATTTATTGACAACCCCGCTACGCCATCCTTCCACTTTTACATGTTCAAATACTTTGCTTTAAATTTTGGACTTAGCTCACTCCACACATCAAATTTATTGCCATCCAAATCATAAAAAACAAAATTCCTTCCTACATGGCCCCTATTTTCAACGTCTCCTACTCTAATTCCCTTATCGATAAAATCTTTATGAATAGACTCCAATGCGCTTAAGCCATTAACTTCGAAAGTTATCGAAAAATGTTCTTCTCCATAACTATCCAAAAAGTTAGCACTTTGATTAGTCATAGATCTAACTAAAAAAATACTTTGATTAGCAAAATTTAGAATAGCCTTATCATTATCTTTATAACTACATTCAGCCCCTAATTTATTGACATACCAATCACAAGACAGTTCAACATCTATGACTGGAATATAAGTAGTTCCTATTCTAATTAACGTTTCACCCACCTAATCGCGCCCCTTCTAGTATCTTCAATACAATTATTCTATCCTTAGTTTAAAACTCCTCTAACGTACAAACTTAATTGTTCAAAAATCACTCTCATTAAAGTGAGAAATGACCAGACTCAACATAAAATTTGGTCATTAACATTTTTGCTATTCAATGTCTTTTACCTTTTAAAAACGTAGTGGACAGATTTCATGACATTAAGATACAATTTTTCCCACACCAATTTCTTCTCACAATAATTATGATAATGATTGTAAGGAGGGCCTATCACATGATAACAATCGGTTTAGCACTATTTATATCTGACAAAAAGGGAATCATAAAACATGTTGGGAAAACTCTTTTTATTCTCCAAAAATAAAAACTAAATAGAGAAATCCATAAATAGGAAGTGCTGTTGCCGTTAAAATATACATTGTTATTTCACCTTTAGAAAGTATTCATTTTTATGACGTTAGACATTTGCATACAAAGCATATTTAAAAAGAGAATTTTCTATGAAGAGCCCAAGAAAAAACGTCAAAGAGAAAAAGATTACTCATTCAACTAAAAGGAAAAAAACTTTTAATGACTACTGGAATGAAATTATTAAAGCTCTCATTGCTACTAAGTAAATAAATGCTCGTTGAATCAAGTGTATCGATTTTTATATAATCTACAATCGTAAAGCTAAAAAAGAGTAAAAAAACGAATTATTCATCTGATTTTTCTGATTAATAATTTTAGTGTGTTTCTAGCAAAAAAAGTCCATTCAGATTTTTAATAACCTCTGAATTTGACCTTTTCCCTTTTAGAGAAAAGACAAAAAGTTCTTACTATCAATCTCTGAATTTATTTCTTTATATTTTCCCCAAATATTTGCCCTTCAAAATTGGATTCGTTTTATTTATTAACAACCTCAAGCCATTTTCATCGACAACTTTTCTTAAGTATATAGAATGAAATGGTTTCCTTACTCCCCTAAACACATCATAGCTGTTAACCTTTGTTATCAAAGCACTTTTTATTTCATCAATGGAGAAATGATATTAAACAATAATTTTTTTCGCTTTAGCAATATCCTCGTTTGTAAAATATCGATAACCATTCGTTTCATCCTTTTTTAGCTTTAATAAACCTTTCTCATCGTAATATCTTAGCATTCTTTGGGATATTTTATTAATCCCCAAAAATTTTTATAAAAGCAAAACACCTCCTTTGGTAGCACCATTTAACTTAATGTTAATCCTTAATCTTATATACATTTCTATACAGGTTTTCTTTATAAAGAACAAATTCTTCGCCCGTTAAAAGTTGTGGATAACTCATAATTTTAAGCGGTAGATCATCCTGCCCCTTCTGAAGAGGAGGCTGTACATATTCGAAAGGATTGAGGTAAAAACCCAGTCGCTCATAAAAGCCTATTCTCCGCTGCGCCAATTCCGTGTCAGGATGCTCCACCTCCAATAAGATGGGCTTTTTTGACTCCTCCATATACGCGGTCATCATTTTTCCACCTATTCCACTTCCTCGAATAATTGGATCGACTGCAATATGCTCCACGAATCGAAACAAAGGAAATTCCCATGCAGCTAAAAAAGCTATAATTAGGTTGTTATTATCCGTTTCTGTAATGAGACGGTAATGAGAATCGGTCAGCAGCCCCTTCTGTCCAGAATAAGTTCTTCGTTCACTCTCTGGAAATGATGCTTGCATAAGTGCAAAAATTTTATCAAACTCTCTTTCGTTCATAATTACATTTCTCCTCTATCTAATATGCTTAATATAAAATGTACAGATCTTTTGTAATAATTTCTATTTAAGTAGCAAAAATAACCACTAGATAGAAGATATTATAAAGCTTCTTTGTTTTTTCATAAACCGTTAGACCTTATCATCTTTCAGTAGGGATTTTTTCATCCCTATTGATTATTAGTTTTCACAAATCGGACCTTTACGGGAAGCTTTACACAGTGTGAACCTCAAGACTTTGCATAATAAACAAAGAACACCCTAAGACTTTACTCCATAAGATCAATGTTAGCTATAACAATACATTCATATTTTCTAATGTAGAAAACTTCCCGATAAGGAGAAAATATAGGATCTTAGCTGTATCTAAAGTCACCCTCCTCAATTAATCTCCTGTATCCAAAATTAATGTTCAGTTCCTTGCGCAAAGCTGGTGTAATTAGTGCAGATTCTTCATAAGAAGACGTTCTGGTACCTTGATGATAAACGAAGTCCCAGCATCAGCAACCTACTAGCCATTAAATATCAAGTTAGCTACTTTTCACTTTTCACAGCTCAATCCATAAGTTGGGTATAGATTCTTCCTATGCCCAGCTTTTCTTATTCAAAAACCACAACCAAAATAGGAGTGATACATGATAAACAATATGATTCAAAATATAATTAATTGGATTGAAGAGCATCTGTTTGAGTGGCTTTCTTAGGTAAAGCTAAGTGAAACAATAGGTTATTCCTGTTATTATTGTTCCTTTTAAATAAAAAGAAGCCATTTTAAAAAAGCGTCATAGATGAGACCCTGAGGCCAACATGATGTTGGTCACGAAGGCATTATCACAGGACGTGATGCTCTTAGCCTTCGTTCCTTCAGCAGAAGAAGCGGCTCATCGGACGCCCCCTAGAAAGCACACTGGCAGAGCGGAAGTAAACCACAGGTTATGGTGAAGAGCCAAAATTAATGATCTTTCAGTTTGCATATCAGCTAATGATTAATTATTGGTCACTATACTTGAATGTTTTTAAAGAAATGATGAGTGTTAAAGCTAGGCATCCTATTAAAAGAAGTAAGGATTCCCCATATATACTTGAATTATTTAGAAATGCAGCTTTAATGCCATTCAAAAACCATTCAAATGGGTTTACAAGACTGATATATTGTATAATGTTTGGCGCCTTTTCCATTGTAAAAAATGCGTTACTACAAAGTAGCATCGGTATCATCAGGACATTTGCTGTCATACTTAAATGCCCTTCATTTTTCACCAAACTTGAAACAAAAAAGCTTAAAAAAACAAAGCTTAACGATGCTATTAGAATAATCGGTGTCATATATAAGAGGACATGAAAGGAAAATTTCAGTTGATTGATAACGCTAGAAAATAAAAACACTATATAAGATAGGATAATTGAAATTAAAGCCCATGAACTCGAAACACTAACAATATATTTCCATAAGGGCAGTGGTGTTGCGTGCAGTAAATTATAAACGCCTCGTTTTCTTTGAGATAATGCAATAAAGGCAGTGGTCATAAATGAGTAAAAGAATACACTAACGGCAATGATTCCTTCTACGTAATTTCCTGAATAACTCGGAAAAAAAATCCTTAATGCAATGATTGCCGCACATGGCATTAATATAGACCAAAATAGTAAATACATATCCCTCATGCTAGATTTTAAATTTAATACGAAAACCGTCTTCATTCTCTCGCTCCTCACTTTGTTATTTCAAAAAATAAATCTTCCAAATTTTGAGTTTGGTATTCAGCCATTAAACGATCAGGCAATCCATCTGCAATTATTTTCCCTTGATGCATGATCAAAATTCTGTCAGCTACATTCATTACCTCCAACATATCGTGAGAAGAAAATAACACCGCAACCCCACTATCTTGTAACCTCTTTATGATGTGTTGAATTTCCTTTTGCCCCCTTGGATCTAATCCTGCAGAAGGTTCATCCAAAATTACTAGTTTAGGATTATGCAAAGTTGTCACGATAATGGCTAAACGTTTTTGTTGTCCTACTGATAACTTAATAGCAGGCGTTTTCTTTACATGCAGTAAATCAAAGGCCGCGAGTTTGTTATCAATATTTTTATTTGTTAATGAAATTCCATAGAATGCAGCGAATAATTTCATATTATCTTCAACTGAATAGCCTTCGAAAAAAGGTGTTGATTGCAGCTGCGTACCTATTTCTTTTTTGTAATCAGATGTCCAGTATTCTATTGTTCCACTATCCTGAGGAACAATGCCAAGGAGCATACTGATTGTAGTTGTTTTTCCAGCACCATTCGAGCCAATTAAAGCAACTATCTCACCTTCTTGAATGTCAAAATTTATATGATCAACAACACATCTAGCCTTATAACTTTTCGTTAATTGACTAGCACTAATTAGCTTTTTCATATTTTGCCCCCTTATTTAATATTGTATATTCAACTTTGACTATATGACTATTTTTTAACTCCCTCATTTGAGAGAGTTATTTTTATCTTTTTTCATAATTTCAATAGCTTGATTTACAAATTTCCATTGGACTTTTACAATTTCTAGCATATTTTCAAATGCTAATTGTGTTAATGCTGGCAATTCTCCTTGCATGGCAATCCGTTTTGCTTCAAAGCCAGCAAGTATAGCCTTTTCTTCGTGTTCTAAAATCTTTTGCTGCGTTGCTAATGCTTCAATAGCTCGAGGATTTGGGAGTTTAAATGCAAAGGACACACCAGAATACAATGTTGTTGGATAAGCAACAGATGATTTTTCAAGAGCTTCAATAATTAATTCTTGCTCATGTGCTTTTCCCTTTTCAGTAATTTGGTAAATGGCTTTTTGTCTATGACCCGTGGATTCAATACTAGCCACCTCTATATAACCATCCTTTTCAAGCTTCTTTAAAGCATTATAGATAGAGCCGATTAGCACACCACCCCAGCGTTCAGCATCACTTAATTCAAGCATTACTTTAATATCGTAGCCAGTCATTGGTTTAAGCCCTAACATAGCAAGAACTAATAATCTTGTCATAATAATCACCTTTTTATATTCAACGTTGAATAAATTAAATATAAACGATTCTGCATTTTTTTGTCAATAGGCTTTTTAATAAAAACTGGAAAAATTAAAGTGACCTTTACATAAGACTAATTCAGGAATTTACTATGATTCGGTAAAGCAATCTGTTCAAACTCAGTCGCAAGTTTGTGCAAATTTTTAGTCAGCTCCTCTCCTTTCATTGGTAATCCATGCCCCGTAATCGCCACTGAAGGCTTTAATGCCTCTAATTTTTTAACTGAATCCCAAGCAGCTAGCCAATCCGTCGTAAAATAGCGCGGCGGTCCACTAATTTCCTTTTTTTGTAACATTACTTTATAGAGCGACTCTTGTTTCACCGTAACAAATGCATCTCCAACAATTAACGCACGATCCTCTTCTCGAAACAAAGATATATGTCCTGGAGTATGGCCCGGAGTATGAATCCAACGAAACCCATGCATATATGGAATACTGCCATCGGATGGGAGCGCCTCAATGTTGTTTCCTAAATTAATAGCTTCATTTGGAAAAATTGATGACACCTTTGCGATTAAACCACCATTTACAATAGGATCAGGTTCAGGATAATTTTTTTTACCAGTTAAATAAGGCAATTCTAAAGAATGAGCATAAACTGGCATCCCCCAGTGTTCAATTAAACCGATAATTGCCCCAACATGATCGAAGTGACCGTGAGTCAAAATTAAAGCTTTAGGACGACTATTTGCTCCAAACCTCTCCTCTACTACCGAAATAATGGCATGTGCACTTTTTGGCATTCCTGCATCAACCACAACAAATTCTTTTTTATGAGGCTCACCGTAAAGAACAATATTCACAATTTGAATCATATGTTGATATAAATCTGGTAATACTTCCACACCATCTCCACTCCAAATTGAAGTTGCTGGAATATACTTAAAGTCGCTACCATAGTTCATATCCTTGTCCATAGATAACCCTTCTTTCTTCCTCGAATTGTAGATAATCATATTTTTCCTTTTTAGCAGTAAAAATAAAGCAAGAAAAAAATGGATTATGAGAAGGATATAAATAATTTAATTCTCCTAAAACCGAACAAAGCTGTTGGCATGAACCCTCCCTCAACATGATATCCCCTTTCAAGAAAAGGAATTAAAAAACGCCCAGAGCCAGCTCCCGTTTCATATACCCTTCTTTTAGTTCTTTTTATTCTCTCGTGCAGGAAGCCTTTACCCCAAATATCATCCATTTCTTCAATAATAAGTAATAAGATAGTCTTATTGTATAATATTGTCGGTAAATGTATAATTTTACTATACTTTGCCGAAAGTGAGTGATTCATAATTTAAACATCGAGAAATAAAAACGAGGAGGAACGTGGGATTTTGAAGATTTTACTAATCATTGTAGGAATTATTGTAGCAATTGTATTGCTACTTATTGTGGGTTTAATTACAGCAAGCAAGCGAATTACGAAAAACGCCAAAAAACAGCAATTAGAAATGGAGATGGCTAACCCTTTACCAAAGGAGAAACAGCATTTGCTTGCCTACGGTGCCAATCTCGCTCTTTACCGTACTGATTCGCCACGGATACTTCCGATAGATGTAGATCATGAAACTTTGAAGGAGGTCCTTTCTTCATACTGGGACGTTAATAATCCGGAGGAGGCTGTTGAAACCCTAGAATGGCTACTTACGGAAGGGCATCGGACGAGATATGATGAGCTTCTTTTGGCATTGCAAGCTGGACAGTCTTTTACTGAGGAGGAAGTAGGAAAATCGCAAGAATGTTATGAATCAGCACAAGAAGCGATGATGAAGAAGCTTTCCTTTGTGAAATCCGATTTTGACCGGGTGGACACTATTGCTGCTTGGGATTTTGACCGAGCTGTAAATGTTGCAAGATGGAGCTACTTAGTCGGTTATATTACCGAGGAACAGGCATGGGGCTACATAGCTCGAGCAGCTGATGCGGGAAGCCATTTCTTCCAATCCTGGAAGGACTATTTTATGTCATTTGCATTTGGCCGAGCCATTGCCTACGAGGGTGACATATACGATATCCTTTGGAACGGAAAAGAATTACTGGAGGAAAAGGATTCAATCTGGAATGAATTTAGCATTCAACGATCCACAACAGTAAGTCGCTAATTTAACTTCGTTCAGCGGATACCATTGGACAAGCATGAGAGAGCGTGACACCTGAAGCACAAATGAATTATGAAACCAAAAACCTTGCTAGATTTTTAACTATTTTCTTAGCAAAAATCTAGCAGGGTTTATTTATTTATTTATTTACGAACAGCTTCAAATGTAAATAATGAATGCTCTTTTGAAGGCTTCTTGTTATAAACATATTCAGCGGAGCAAGTAATATCTGAAAAACCTATGCTTGTTAATATGTGCTGGAATTCTTCTATTCCGTACCACCTTATCGGAAATCTTTGTAATTCAGTATCAATTAATTTACCATTTTTCCATTTTTCATATTTTAAAACGGTCAGTGTATATTGATCGACCCAGTTCATTTCTACGGCTTTTCTTTCTAATGAAATTCCTTCCTCTTTCGAAATTTCATAGTAGGAAGAATCAATTTCCCCTGTTTTCCAGTCTATGGGTAATAGCAAATCCACTATTAGACGTCCCCCAGGAATAAGATGATTATACATACATCTTAATGCATCCAAAGCATCTTTCGGATTCTCTATTAAACAGAACGAACCAGTCGACATGACAACAGCTTCATATTTTGAATCCAAAGAAAAATTGCTCAAGTTCCCTTCATATAAGTTGGGCTTTAAGCCTCTTTCTGCACATCGTGTTTGACAGGAAGCTAACATCTCAGGAGAATAATCAATGCCGTCCACATTCAATCCCTTTTCTAGTAAAGGAATGAGGAAACGCCCTGATCCAACTCCCGCTTCAAGTATCTTCCCTTTCGTACCTTGTAATCGTTCTAGATAATATTCAATATCCCCGCCAAGTGAAAATCCTACCGGTTTTGTAAAATCATAAAGCTCTGTACAAATTGGACCATAATAACTATACATGTCAAATTCCTCCGATTGATGAGGAAGAATCTAATCAATTATGCCTCGGCATACTTATTTCAGCGAATGTTTGTCCACCTGCTGAAAGAAGTTAAAAGTTTTAGTTCTTCCACACCTCAATTTTGTTTTTGTTTGATGGAAAAATAGATCTGACTATCATTATAAATCCCTCACTTTCAGTAAAATATAGTAAAATTATACACATTTTATCAATTTAATTCAAATTCTATTTATGAAAGATGACATTTTATCATATCTTTTTTATCTTTTATTCATTCCCTTTTTACAATATAATGTACGAATTAGCACAAATTATCAAAAAAATCTTGCGTTCTTTCTTTATCATTGTGAATGAAAGGGGCTATGGTATGGATTATTTTGAAAGGATTCAAACGTCAATTGATTATATTGAAAATCATTTACAGGATGAATTGTCCATTACAGAAGTTGCTTCAAAATCATATTTTTCAGCTTTTCATTTCCAAAGACTATTTCAAGCAATTACCGGATTATCGGTGCAGCAGTATATTAGAAATAGGAGGCTTTCTGAAGCTGCATCATCATTACTAGCAACCACAAAAAACATATTAGAAATCGCGATAACTTTTCAATATGGTTCCCAAGAGGCTTTTACACGCGCATTCGTCAATTACTTTGGTGTAACCCCTGCAAAATATCGAAAGATAAAAAACACTAAACCCCTTCAAACCAGAATGAATTTTTTAGACTATAAAATTAATGGGGATCTGAATATGAATAAACCTGCAATCATTTCTTTAAAGAAAAGACTAATCATTGGGTATGAGTACAAAACAACCTTACAAAACGAAAAGTATTTTGAAGATATTCCAGAGTTTTATTTTGATTTTGGGAAAAATCTGTATTATGAGCGGATTGAGAATAAAATTGCACCGAATATCGCTCATGGTATCTCTACGAATTTTCATGATGATGGTCAGTTTTCCTTCATTATTGGAGAAGAAGTGCAGAAATATGATAGTTCTTTAGATGATGGCTTTGTCAATTTTGAAATTCCTGAGGGAAAATATGCGGAGTTCAAAATTAATGGATCTTCTGAAGCGGTTCAAAACACAAGACGCTATATTTATAGTGTTTGGCTACCAAATTCGAATTATGAAAGAAATAATGGCCCCGATTTTGAAATTACTGATGTAGTTAATTCAACATTTCCAAATAACATGAAAATGATAATCTACATTCCGATTATAGGATGAATCAAGGAGCGAATGGCATGAAAATAGAAAAAGTGTTTACAGAATTCCCATTATTAAGCTCAGAAAATCTAGTACTGAAAAAAATTGAGGATGCACACTTAGAGGAAGTATTTGCAATTTATGATAATGAAAAAGTATTTGAATATTGTGGGATAATCCCTAAACATAATATCCAAACCGTGCATAAAATGATCGGTCATTTTGACAGGGATTATCAGAAAAAAAGCAGAGTCAAATGGGGCATTTTCCAAAGGTCTAAAAGCGATACGCTAGTAGGCATTATCGAAGCAATGGACTTTAATCAAAAAGTAAATATGGTGACGATTGGTTACTTTTTAGCACAGGACTATTGGGGTTTGGGCATTGCGACTGAAGCCGTTAAAACACTTGTCAAATTTTTATTTGAGGAAGTTAATATTAATCGAATACAGGCTGAGGTTATGCCATTAAACGGAACATCTAAAAAGGTTCTCCTGAAAAACGGCTTTTTACAAGAAGGACTTTTAAGACAAGCTACGTTATGGTCTGGTAAAGGTGTAGTAGATTTAGAAATATACAGTTTGCTTAAAGAGGAGTACAATGTGAACTAAATGATTAGGTGAGTATATTAATGCATACTATCTACACGCGAAAGAGTGATTCTATTGACTAATGAGCATAAACCTATCAACTTGCAATACCGTAACATGCGAATAGCTTATTCGGTAGCTATTGTTATCACCATTTTATTAGGTCTAGCTTCTAGAAAATGGAGTCTTCTGCTTCTATCATTTGTAGCGCAGAACGCTGGAGACATACTGTGGGCTATGATGGTCTATTTCGGATTTCGATTGTTGTTAGTACGTAAGAGCACCCTAACAGCCATTTCGCTCAGTTTTTTCTTTAGCTTCGGCATTGAATTTAGCCAGTTGTATCAGGAAGACTGGATTAATCAGATTCGTGGGACAACGCTCGGGGCTTTGATACTTGGTAAAGGTTTTCTTGCAGAGGATTTCGTTCGATATACAGTAGGGATAATAATTGCTACTGTATTAGATAAGATGGCACTTAAGTTCACCACTCGAAATTGATCTAAGTATGACTCTCACCTTGTAAATTATCAACTTTAACATTATAAAAAAATCACCCTATAAGAGATACTTTTTTTAAGTGACTATCTTATAGGGTGTATTTAATAGGATTTTGAACGAATTTAAATTATCAATCTTTATTTTAAATTTTTCTATTCATTAATCCAATTGATTAACTCTCTATCAAAAGTATCTGGTTCTTCAAACATTGGGTTATGGCCACTTTTTTCAAAAATGACTTTCTTTACATTTTTATTAGAATGATCAATTGGCTCCCAAAGCGAAACAGGAGCGACTAAATAATCATACCTTCCTAACCCTACAAAAATAGGTTTATCTATTTGAGCCATAGATTGGATTAGGTTCCGTTCAGCAAAAGCTACACCCCAAAGGTAATCAATAACTTCCATATTTGTATATACGCCATCCCACATAAAAGTAGCATCGAACGTATAATCATAAAAGCTATGCGCCCCCATGCGAATACACATATGCACAAATCGTCTGTCGGGATCATTGTGAATATCATTCTCTAAGAAAGCAATATCATACTCAAATTGTTGTGTTCGTTCAGCACTGGCAGTCTCATTAAAAAATGAAAAACTTTGTTGCTGTCTCTCTTGATTGTTTGTCGGAGCTGAATTTAATAAAATGACCTTCTGAACATACTGAGGATATTTTTCGGCATAGGCCAAAGCCATAAATGCGTGTCCAGAATGTCCTAAAATGATAAAATCCTCAAGCTTGAGCAACTGCCTTGCTGTTTCAATATCATCTACAATTTTATCTAAAGTATAGTCTTCTTGCTTTAAAGAACGAGGTGGCTTCACAAAACCTCTATGATCTAAGAAAATAAATTGAAAATGTTTATATACGTGTTCCGAGAACAAGCGTGGATAGTATACACTGCTACCCACTACCAATATCTGCTTACCTCGCCCCTTCACACAATATTTTAAATCAAATCCTTCACTAAAGATGCTTTGATTGTTTTTCATAATAATAGTCCTCTTTTCTTTTTATATAGAAAGAGCTATTAACAAAATGCCCTTCCTTCTATCACTCCCTTTCTTTTTTACATTCCCGTGTTTTCTCCATAGAACGCTCAAGCATTCTAGTTCACCTCAAATTATTGTTTTATCTTACTTTTCCTAATCAATATGCCTGAGAATAAAAGTAAAACCTTTAAAATAAGAACTAAGTATACAATAATAGTTTTAAAGTTTAAAATTATTAAACCATAAAAAAACAGAAAGTTAAAGGATAAAAGAAAATGGATAAGAAATTACAACACATCATCACTTTAAGAGAAAACGGTCAACTGGAAGAAGTAAAACTTCTGCTGAATGAAGATAAAAGATTACAGTAAAGCTATAAAATTTTATAGTGATAAGTTAGATCAAACGTGGGAATAATTTAGGAAAGTACAAAAAAGATCAGGTTCATATTTGTGAACCTGATCTTTTCATGCTACGTAACTTTAGTCGGTTTTATTAAATATTCAATTGGCTTTTAAATTGGAAAATCTCATCTACAGCTTGGTGATACCCACCCGATTTTTCAAAGGATTCTCTAATATTTGCAGCCGCTTTCTGGAAGGATGGGTCGTTCAACACATGATCTGCAGCATCAAATAGTTGATTTGCCGTCAAACTTTGCATTTGTAATTGAATACCTGCTCCTATATTGGTAACCTGCTCAGCAATTATCGGCTGATCTGCACTTTGTGGGATTACAATTAATGGAACTCCGTAATAGAGACCTTCATTGGTACTGTTCATTCCTCCGTGTGTGATAAATAATTTAGTGTATTGTAGCACTTCCGTTTGAGGGACGTAATTTTTTACAATGAAATTTTTAGGAATCTCCCCCACTTCACCTAGTTGGGTTTGTTCCCCAATTGACATGACAACAGTATTATCAGTGTTCCCAAATGCCTTAAAACAAAGCTTATAGAAATCTATGGCTTTGTTTAAGACCGTACCCAATGAAATGTAAATGAGACTTTTTCCCTTGATTGTAGTAAGGTCGAAGTTTTTTTGCGGTAATCGTAAAGAGATAGATGGACCTACAAATTTATATGTTTGGTCAAATACTTCTTGAAAAGGTTGAAACTCCCTAGTTATATAAACGATTGTAAGTGGTGCAGGGTTACAAAAAACTTCATAAGGAGAATTGATTTCAACATCATATTTTTCCTTCATTTGAGTTATCAGGTTTTGAAAATCATCATTTATCTTTTTTAAAATTTCTGTTGGGACATTTTGTGACAGTTGTTCTAATGTGCTATTAAATGATATTTTATTCTGCGCAAACGATGTACACGAATTGATCGCGGGAAGCTTAAGGATTTGACCTAGTAAACGTCCACAACCAAACATAGAATCATGGATGATATAATCAAAATGCTCTCCTTTGATCTGTTCAAGCACGGTAGGTATCACGATATCTGCCGTATGTAAAAGACCGTTGACTCTTTCAAGTAAATGGTTTCTGCCACCTGAGATAAAGGCTTTAATAAACTTTTGACCATCCAATGTTCGGACAGTTGCTCCTGTCATCTCAATACGCTCTCGAAAAGCTTCTATCGTAAAATACACAACCTCTTCTCCACGCGAAATAAGCTCTTGTACAACTCCAATAGTTGGATTGATATGTCCTTCTGATCCAGCATTAATAAATAAAACACGTGCCAATTCCACCACTCCTTAGGTAAAGATGTTCTGGTTATGTAAGTTGCTTAACTATGTTAAAGCACAATAGATTCTTTAGCAAGTGCAATCAAACATCATACTTTCACTAATCTGTCCAGTTTGGTGAAAATCCACACAATCTCTTCTCCATTACCGATATCCTTGATAATGTTTCTCGAAAAAGATAAAGAGATACTGCACTTTTATTCCAATCATTTTTATAGGGTAAATCCATGTTTGTGCCTACTTAGATTCTTGACTTAAATGTCAACGATGTTTTAATCTAATGCACTTGTAAAATATGAATTCTATGATAAAATAAGAACATACATTCCCCATCTTTTATTTTCTTAACGGGAAATACTTTGTTATTAAAATAAATTGGGTGCGAGAGTATATCTTATAATACACTATTTAATGTCGGATAATCTGATGTTTTATTGATAAAAAATACGGCTGCTAGTAAAAGCAACCGTCATTTATAATCATTTTATCCCGTATTCACGGGCTGTAATTCAGCGAAAGCAAAGCGACAGCGGCAAAGGTTTTCTGTGCGAAAGCGTAGTGCTAACTTAGCGGCAGCAACATGGTTTTGTCTGTGCGAAAGCGTAGCGACAGCAACAACAGGATGTTGGTTACACAAGAGTTTTCACAGGATGTGAATGTTTTAGCTTATGTTTCTCTGTCAGTAGGGGCTGAAGAAAACCCCTACTGATTAAGTTTCACTTTATAGTGCCTTAGAAGCTTCCTTAATCAATGCAGCTACCATTTTATCCATTTGTGCAAAACGATCATCTTGTGTTTGCCCATTCACATAACGGTAATAGATTTGCTGACAAATTACAGCTAATTTAAAGTAGGCAAATGTAATATAATAATCGATAGCTGAAACATCACGCCCACTTTTCTCTGCATAACGGTTAATAAATTCTTGACGTGTATAAAACCCAGGTAAAATCGTTACCGGTGGTTCTCCAAGTGCATATAAAAGCATTTTTGGATCGTCTGCATGCATCCAGTAGCTCATGGCCACTCCTAAATCTGCTAATGGGTCCCCTACAGTTGTCATCTCCCAATCAAACAGTCCAATCATTTCAGAATAATCACTAGAAAACATGGCATTATTAAGCTTGTAATCATAATGAATTATGGTCGCATCATTATTAGAAGGAATATGATTCTTTAACCACGTTGTCAAAACTTCAACTTCAGCATGCTCTGCCGTTTTCGCTTTGTCATAGCGTTCAATCCAACCATGTACTTGCCGTTCCATAAAGCCCTCTGGCTTCACCATATCCTTTAAATTCGTTTCCTGATATGGTATTGCATGTAGTGCAACTAGTGAATCCACCATCTTTTCCGATATCAGACGTGCTAATTCCTCGCTATTTTCAGTACCTGGTGGAAAATGACTATCCAGTACGATCCCTTTTTTGCGCTCCATTAAGAAAAAATCACTACCAATAATTTCTTGATTATCTACGTACACATAAGGCTTCGGAACAGCAGGTAAAAATGGATGTAATGCAGATAAAATAGTAAATTCGCGTTTCATGTCATGCGCTTTTTTGGCAACTGGTCCAAGTGGAGGTCGACGAAGGACAACCTCAAATTCACCTACTTTTAGACAATAGGTCAAATTTGAATGTCCAGCACTAAATTGTGAAATTTCTAGCTTTCCTTCTGGCAACTCAGGAAATTGGCTCTCTAAAAATGACTGTAATTTCTCTTCATCAATACGTTCACTTGCCCTTACTTGTATCGTATCCATCGTATCCCCCCTATATGATTGAGCTCATCCCACCATCTACAACTATGACATCCCCCGTCACATAATCCGAGGCAGCAGCCGCTAAAAATAATGCGACACCTTTTAGGTCATTCTCAGTGCCTAAACGCTTTAACGGCGTGACGCCCATTAAATAATCTTGTCCACGCTCAATTAAGACATTTGACATTTTTGTTGGGAAAAATCCTGGTGCAATCGCATTCACATTGACACCATACGGCCCCCATTTTACAGCCAAATCCTTCGTTAAGGTAATGACCGCACCTTTACTCGCATTATAGCCAATTGTATCCATGAAATCAGGCAATGTACCGCCAAGCCCTGCAACCGATGCGATGTTAATAATTTTTCCACTTTTTTGTTCTAACATTATTTTTCCAACAGCTTGGCTCATTAAAAATGTACCATTTACATTAACATCAAATACTTTTTGCCAAGCCTCATACGGCATTTCAACAGCAGGAGTACCCCAAGACGCCCCACTGTTATTGACTAAAATATCAATTTTCCCGAATGTTTCAACCGTTTTTGATACTACATTTGCTACATCTTCTGGATTTGTCACATCACAAGCAAGAGCTAATGTCTGTACACCTAATTTTGCTAATTCTGCAGCTACCTCTTCACATGCTTCAACCTTTCTTGAACAGAGCACTATGTTGGCACCAGCTTCAGCAAAACCTTGCGCAATTTGAGCTCCAAGACCACGGCCACCCCCTGTTACAATAGCCGTTTTTCCATTTAAGCTAAATAAGTCTAGTACAGTCATTTCACCAGCTCCTCTTGTTTTTTGGCATGCTTTTTCAGCTCAAGCTTGGCAACCGTGTTACGATGCACCTCATCCGGCCCATCTGCTAATCGTAATGTCCGAGAATTAGCCCACTGTGCAGCAAGCGTCGTATCAGGTCCTACTCCAGCTGCACCAAATGCTTGAATCGCTCGGTCAATAACTCTTAATGCCATATTTGGTGCGACAACCTTAATCATCGCAATTTCCGCCTTGGCCTCTTTATTACCTACTGTGTCCATCATATATGCGGCCTTTAGCGTTAACAATCTGGCCTGTTCAATATCAATACGTGACTCCGCTATACGCTCACGCATAACACCTTGATCTGCTAGTGGTCGATGGAAAGCATGTCTCTCCTGTACACGCACACACATTTCCTCTAATGCACGTTCAGCTGCACCAATCAAACGCATACAATGATGGATACGGCCTGGCCCTAAGCGCCCTTGCGCAATCGCAAAACCCTTGCCCTCTCCCCACAAAATATTTTCAACAGGTACTCGAACATTTGTGAACGTCACCTCACCATGTCCTTCTGGTGCGTGATCATAGCCAAATGCAGTAAGCATACGCTCAATTTTTACACCTGGCGTATCCATCGGCACTAAAATCATCGACTGCTGCTCATGACTCGGCGCTGTAGAGTCTTTATGTTTTCCCATAAAAATTGCAATTTTACAGCGAGGATCTCCAGCTCCTGTTGTCCACCACTTATGTCCATTTAAAATATAAAAATCCCCATCTCGTTCAATGCTCGCCTCAATATTTGTTGCATCACTTGACGCGACAGCCGGCTCAGTCATCGCAAAGCAGGAACGTATTTCTCCACGTAATAATGGCTCTAACCACTGCTTTTTTTGTTTCTCTGAACCGTAACGCTCAAGTACCTCCATATTTCCTGTATCTGGTGCATTGCAATTAAACACTTCAGGAGCAAGTAAAGAACGACCCATAATTTCACATAAAGGTGCATACTCTAAATTCGTCAAACCTGCTCCATATTCGCTATCTGGCAAAAATAAATTCCACAAGCCCGCTTCTTTTGCCTTTTGCTTTAATTCCTCCATAATCGGCGGAATTGCTCCCCACCGATCCTCCATTGCCTCTACCTGTGAAGCATACACTGCCTCATTTGGATAAATATATTGCTCCATAAAATTTGTTAACTTCTCTTGCAGTTCTACTACTTTTTCGCTATAAGAAAAATTCATAGAAAAGCCCCCCTTTGTTTGAACATTAAAATGAAAAATGAATGATTGTTCATTTTTATTCTTACATTAAATGTTACCGCTATATTTCTCGTAAATCAATGTCTATTAAACAAAAATTTGAATTATAGAGAAAATTCATACTTAAGACAGCGTTTCTAGTAGATAGAGAAAAAAGTAACGAAGATAGCAGTTGAAATGAGGAATAGGATGATCAGGGTGACGGATAGAGCCTTGGAAATGGTGGATAGAATTCAAACCGATGGATAGAACCTTGGAATTGAGCGATAGAAATGTCAAAGTGACGGATAGAACCGCTGGAATAATGCATAGAATTGAAGGTGATGGATAGGGCCGCTGGAATAATACATAGAATTCAAAGTGATGGATAGAGCCTTGGAAATGACCGATAGAAATGTCAAAATGACGCATAGAACCTTGGAATTGAGCGATAGAAATGTCAAAGTGACGCATAGAACCTTGGAAATGACCGATAGAAATGTCAAAATGACAGATAGACGCCTCTGGAATGATGCACAGAATTCAAAGTGACGGATAGAAATGTCAAATCGACGGATAGCCGCACTGGAATGATGCTTAGAATTAAAACCGATGGATAAAACCTTGGAAATGACGGATAAATTCGCTAAAGTTTTGGATAGAACCGCCCAGCTCCTTCGAGAAATTCATTTGCTCCGTCACTTATGTATTAGCAATTATAATTATGTGAATATATAATTTATTCATAACGATATTAAGGTTACAATAATATTGGAAATGGAGTTGATTAAAATATGTACACAATGACAGATCAAAAACAATGGAATGGCCGTATAGATTCAACTACGAATACGAGTAGTTTTCGTTTACATCAAAAAGTGAAAAGAATTCCTATTAATGATGTAAGCGCTTCAGTTAATCTACATGCAGGAATTGTTGGCTTTATTTGCGATGAGGGTGTACGTCGAAATCAGGGACGTGTTGGGGCAGCAAGTGGACCTAATGCTCTGCGTGAATCATTATCTAGCTTACCTTGGACATTTAATGATGAGCAGCAAATTTTAGATGTCGGTAACGTTCTATGTCTAAATCATGCTTTAGAGGAAGCACAGCGAGAGCTCGGTGAAATTGTCGAAACATTACTAAATAAAAAATTACAATGTGTCGTGCTTGGTGGTGGACACGAAACACTATACGGCCATTATCTAGGCGTTCGTGCGGCCTTGCCTAAGGACGCGAAAATCGGGATTGTGAATATCGACGCTCATTTCGATTTACGACCATATGATGAGCAACCATCGTCTGGTACAATGTTCCGTCAGATTTTAGAGCAGGATCCGCATGCAGATTATTTTGTTCTTGGCATACAGCGTTATGGCAATACAAAAGAGCTATTTGACAAAGCCAATGAATTACATGTGCATTATGTGTTAGAAGAAGATATGAATCCAGAAAATAATGCACAAATCATGCAAGATCTTCAGCAATTTATGGAGAACCATGATTATATTCTCTTAACGCTATGTATGGATGTACTAAACGCTGCTTTTGCACCGGGTGTTAGTGCTCCATCACCGTTTGGACTAAATCCAACGACGGTACGCAAGATTCTTCAAAAGGTTACTTCGCATCCAAATACACATTCTTTTGATATCTGTGAAGTAAATCCTTCACTTGATGAGAACGAACGCACTGTTAAATTAGGTGCTTATTTTGTCTATGAAGCACTTAACAACTTACTTAAGCGGCAAGGTTAATGATCGAATTCAATCAAATCACAGCAATTGGCTTAGGAGCAAACATCAACTTGTTAAGGTTGGTAGAATTGGTTGGCTTGTAGTTCATAGTATTAATGCAAAATGTTATTGGTATACTTGCATAGCTGATGAGCATTCAGCCATCAATCGGTATGATGGCTGGTGCAGTTTCCATGGAAGATGGTCATGGTGCCGCAGCAACATTTGGACAAATATTAGATGAAAAATATGATGCTGCTGTGATGGTGGCAGGGTTTGCAGGTTATGGTTTAGGAGCAACGCCAAATGCGATGGCCAATATATCAGTCGTTGTCCAACATTTCAATCCTTCAAAGCTATTCTCGTAGTACCAATTGTTGGTGCGTTTTTATCGACGTATTTGGTATTTCTATATAGTATTACAACTCAATATATTTAATGAGCCGTGCAATGTCTAAATAAGACTATTGCACGGCTTTTTATGTTTAATATCTTATTAGAAATAGACAAGGCTAGTAGTTCTCGTAAAATAACGGTTTAAATTATAGGCAAGATTCCTAATTTCTTATTGCAATATTTCACTAACGGTTACAAACTCGTAGCCTTGCTTTTGCAAATAAAGAATAACGTTTTCAAGACCATCTGCGGTTGTTTGATGAATATCATGCATTAAAATAATGCTGCCATCCTTCACTGACGTTTTAATATACGCTAAAATTTTATCAGCATTGCGATGCTTCCAATCAAGTGTGTCTATTGACCATAGAATAGTAGGCATCGTAATCACAGAACGAACTTGATCATTTGTTGCACCATATGGTGGGCGGAAAACCGTTGGATATTGACCTATAGCTGCATAAGTAGCATTGCTAGTACGATCAACCTCTTGTTTGACATTAGTTTTCGATAAGGTTGTCAATTTCGAATGATTCCATGTATGATTGCCTATTTCATGGCCTTCTTTATAAACTTGCTTCACTATTGCAGAATTGTTGGAGACATTGGGACCCACCATAAAAAATGTTGCCTTCGCATTGTGCTTTTTTAAAATCGCTAAAATTTGTGGGGTAACCTTCGCATTTGGCCCATCATCGAACGTTAAAGCCACACGCTTGTTTTCTCCTTTTACTACAGGAACACCTTTATTATATACTTTGTTACCCAGCTTCTGTAAGTCTGTTAGCTCAGAAGCATTTATATAACCTTTTTGAGTATCTGTTTCAACATAAGCCCAGCCTGCTAGTGTTGAATATTGCTGGACGATTGTTTTATTTGCAAGCGTTCCAAGCTCCTCGCCATTTGGGCTAGCTGTTAAACGTAGGACAGCACCATTAACAGCATTTACTCGTTTTGTAGTCGCTATAGGCTTTTTTAAAGAATTCGTTGCTACGTAGCCTGTATCTTGACCATATTGGACAAAAGACCAGCCCCCAGGTGCTGTTCCATAAACAAAAATTACTCGGTTCTCATACACCTGACCTACTTTTTGAGCGTTTTGACTAGGATATGTAAATAAAGCTGTTCCACCCTTTTGCACTACTAAATAACCCTCTGACTTAACGTTTACTAACGCTGCCGTCTCAACATAACCTTCAAGTTGATGTGTTTGAATATAGGTCCATCCCTGACTCACATTCGTAGCTGTTACATAACTCCCCTTCGCTATTTGATCAACTTCGACACTGTCCGCGGAAGGTTCTGCATAGATTGTTGCATCTTCTACTAATTTTTGAATAACTAATGTACCCTCAGCACTTGCTGAAATTTGCCCCACAAATACACTAATTAAAAAAGTCAAAAATATAGCATATGGTAAAAGCTTTTTCATGGTTCTACACCGCCCTTATAAACATAGATGTCTTTTCACATGTGTGTTTTCGAAAAAGTATAGGATGTCACTCTAATTATAGAATAATAGTTTATACCAGGAAATAGTAGGAATCAACCAGATTCACCACTAATAATTTTATGCGACATTTCGTTGGCTCTTTCCGTCGCTCCGGCAATTATTTTCCTCCGTTTCCTTAAATCTTTCCTTCACACTAACAAATCCCTTCATTAGAACCTACTGTTAGTCCAATTACTTCATTAACAGATCATCATTCTAGGGCATTGTAGACTCCTTCTCTTTTTCAGGTACTGTGCAGGACACCCTATTAGTAAGACGATTGAAATGGTTAAAAAAGTTGCCAAATTTTTCATTTTTTCTTTTATAGTGCATCATACGCTGTGAGAGCATCTTCAATATGGAGTGGCGGTGTCCAAGCTTGCCCTTCTGCATTGGTCGTAACGAAAATAAATTGTTCACCATTCTTTTCTATAATAGTGGCTAAGCAAAGACCAGCTTCAGGTGTGTAGCCCGTTTTTCCTCCCACTATTGCCCCTTCCATACTTGGTATTTTTGTAAGAAGAGTGTTTGATATTGTTAATTCATTCGGTACACGAGTTATATAACTTTTAGAAGTTACTATTTGATAAAAGATTGGGTTTTCAATCGCATAACGAAATAGCTTACTAATATCACGTACACTGGAGACATGAGCAGTATCATGTAATCCGCTGGCATTCACAAAATGGGTATCGTTCATCCCTAATTCATGCGCTTTATTATTCATTAATGTCACAAATGCTTCTTCACTACCTGCGATCGCATCTGCAAGTGTTCCAGTCGCATCTGCCCCTGAAGCAAGTAATGTGCCGTATAATAAATCCTCTATTGTTACAAAATCCCCTCCCTTAAAGCCAGCCATTGAAGCATTTTGAGCAGTAAATTTAGCAATCGTTTGTGGTTCAACAATTGTTTGTTTCTGCAGATCAGTACTCATTTCAATAGCAACTATCGCTGTCATAATTTTCGTTAATGAGGCAGGATAAATAATAGCATCTGCATTTTTTTCGTATAATACTTCTCCTCTTTTGTTCAGCAATAAAGCATTTTTACTATGTAAAGAAGGTAACTCTACTTGTGATTTTTCAGGTGTGTTAGCTGTAAAATAAAAAAACAACGCTGCCACACAAATACAACAAAATAATACAAATTTTTTCATAAAAAACGCCCCCCACTCATTATAATAGGAGGCATTTCTGAATATTCCTGTAGGAAATTTATGAAGAAATTCTTAAGAATGATTACTAATCAATTTCGCCTTGGCGTAATTGCGTCCGGATTTTGAATTGTGCACGCACAATTCATTCCTTTTAAAATCCGTGACATCCGCCGGAGGCTTTATCTTCATTCAGTAGGTGCTTGGATACCCACTGAAAAGGAACCAAAACCGCGTTCATCTCACCACCTATTGAGGTGGGAGTCTTCTGCTGAATGAAGATAAAAATCATCGAAATCCGAACAAATTCTTGTGATTTTTTTAGTCGATAATTTAAAGAACACATCCTGTGATACTTCTAGCTTTAGTGCGTCTTCTTTTTTTAGATCAGCATATACCCCTCTTAAGATGCGACCTGTTAGACCATGAGAGATCACGATAACTTTTGGTACATGTTGAATGTCCTTTAGCCAAGTACTTAGTCTGCTCACTACTGAGTCATACGTTTCTCCATTTGGAGCATTAAAATACCAGCTATACATGTCTGTGTTGTTAAAAAGATTTGGCCATGAACTTTCAATTTCTTTCGTTGTTAATCCAGCCCATTGACCCACAGCAACCTCGGTTAAACGATTTTCTTTCTCCACGTTTTTAAAATCATATCCGATCGTTTTACAAATGACTTCAGTGCTTTGTAATGCTCGACCTAACGGGCTTGATACAATTTTCCATTCATTAGGATCTCCGATTAAACTTTTCAGCATTAGGGCATTTTGTTGAACTTGATGTATGCCAACTTCTGTTAACGGTGAATCGAGCTCTCCTTGGTATCGTCCCTGTGTATTATATTCTGTTTCACCATGACGAAGTAAGTAAATCGTTTGACTCAATATGGCTTCCCCCTATAGCTTTGCGATAACTACTCTTAAAATATTAGAGTAATATAGACCACGCCCAAGAACAAGCATATTGGACTGTACATCCAAGTATCATTTCTAGCAAACTGTGAATGCTTTATTTTTTTTAAAAATCCCACATAATTAAAATCACCAATAGCTCGAATCATAAAAACAACCGCACAGACAATGCTTCCGATGTTAGAAAATGTGTTTGCCGGGTAGCTCTTCAAGAAACCACCTTGAACAATAACAATGAAACTAGCTAGCAGAATAACAATGGCTACAAGTATGGTTCCAAGCTTTCTTGGCGTAAAAGCAGGTCGATGCTCTCCCACTTTTACAGGGATTACTGCTGCCGCTCCCCATCGACCTCCAAAAGCCCAATAAATATGAAGTATACTTATAAACCACAGAAGTCCTATAGCTAGCAATGCTACGATTAATGTCATTATTTTAGCCCCTCTATCGTTCTAAATAGTCAAGCGAGCATCCAAAAACTCTTGTCGATATGAAAAACTCCTTTTGATAATAAGTACTTCTATTCGAACATCTGCTAGTTGTTGTAAGCCCGCTTTTTTTTTTACTCTTTCTTCGTTTGTTCTCCATCATGATACGATTGTGAGAATGCTATTTTTCCATTTTGTCGATTATTCACTTGGTTTATTTTTATGAATTTTTATGTTGTTGCTGATCGTAATATTGATCGTCATCACCCTTGGTAAAATACATGCACCTATTAAAATGATCGCTGTAAGCTTTTTCATTTTTCATCTCCTTTTCAATTTTCAAAGACCAAAATAACTTACTGTTTTTGTTACAATCAAAATGTATTTTCAAATAGATTTTCGGATATGCCTAGTAAAATATCTTTCTCTGTAAATGCCATTAGCTCTTCTTTCGTAATGTTGTTCTGCTGAATGAGGCGATTTGATTGAATGGTTACAAGCTTTTCAAATACGTTTCGAATATAGCGTCCATTGGAGAAATTCGGAATGGATTCTACTGGAATTTGCTGCAACTGCGCCTTCATATGGTATGCAAATGCATCTCCATATTGATAATCGTTATTTTTACATAGCATGGCAAAAATATCATAGAGTTCATCCGTACTAAAATTATCAAACTGTACAAAATGATTGAAACGTGATTTAAAGCCAGGATTAGCCAATAAAAATTCTTCCATGAGCTCTGTATATCCTGCTACAATGACCACTAAATCATCCCGTAAATCCTCCATTGCCTTTAATAAGCTATCAATCGCTTCCTTACCAAACGCATCCTGTTTATCATTGACCAGTGAATAGGCTTCATCGATAAAAAGCACACCGCCTTTTGCCTTATTAACAACTTCCTGTACCTTTAGAGCTGTCTGGCCAACATATCCTGCTACTAGGCCAGCACGATCTGTTTCCACGAAATGACCATTTGAAAGTACACCGAGATGCTTATATATTTGACCAATTATACGGGCAACTGTTGTTTTTCCTGTACCTGGATTTCCAGAGAATACAAGATGATATGTTATGGGGAAGCTTGTTAATCCATGATCGACACGTAAACTTTGAATTTTAATGAAGTTGATAAGATTATGTAATTCTTTTTTTGCATTGGGAAGTCCTACAAGCCCATCGAGCTGCTTCTGTAATTTTTCAATCTCCCGCTCTATTTCTGGTGTTATTCGTAAACGTTCACCGTTGATAAATTCACCGCTATAAATAATTTTCCCTTCTTCATTAAAATAATCTCCTCGACCATGCTTTTGTCCATTCACGAGTTCGCCAATATAGGAAGCCTGTCCATTCGCATAATAAATGGTACCTTGGCCAGTCATCTCATCCTCTTTAAATTGCCCTTCCGCTTCAAGAACACCTTGTCTCGAAAAGATTTTTCCCTTGCCATGCTTCATATTCTCAAAGAAATAGCCCTCATATTGGAGTGTTGTTACACCATTTGCAAGCTCCTTGGCACTAGGTGATTCTGGTGCATAGTAAAGCTTTCCTGCACCTTGCATATGATTCCACATAAAATCACCTTCATATTGGAAAAAGCCGTTTGGATAATATTGCTTGCCTTTTCCCTTCTTCATGCCATGTACAAAATCACCCTCAAATTGTGGTTTATTTAAATGTGGATACTGAATCCGAAGTTCTTTAAATGGGGCAATGGTCTCTTCCTCATAATATAGAATGCCGTAACCATCCATTAAATCATTGCGAAAATGCCCCTCGTAATAGACCTTATCATCCTTATATAAAATACCATTACCTTGTTTTTTATTTTGAATAAATTCGCCCTGATAAATCCTTTGTCCTTTTAAATACATGATGCCGTTACCTTGCTTCATATGATTGACGAATTCTCCCTCGAATAACAGTTCACCTTCCTGGTCAAATATCGTCCCCTTGCCATCATAAATGTCATGTCCAAAGTCGTTTTTCTTCACACCACCACGATACATTAACGTACCTTCTGGATAAAATACCTCTTTTTCTTCATGAATCTGTGCCATTTTATTGCCATCCTTTATCAATTCAGTATATGCTCAATTATAGCTTGGAAGAGCATACATATGTGCGAATTTTTTGAAATTAAGGAGGTTTACAATGAAAAAAAGATATAAAATACTTCTCAGCATTTTACTCCCGCTTGTCATTCTTTATGTCTCAACAATGCTGTTGACTCGTGATTCTGATTTTACCAAGGAGGTAACAGAACGTCTCGACATTGAGCAAATCAATGCCATTGATATTATTCGTGCCTCTGATGAAAAAACTATCATTATCACAGATAGAGCTGAAATTGATCAGATCATGGAACAATTTAAAGACCAACCGCTTCGTAAAGTATACTTTGGCCAATCTGATTTTAATGAAGCATATTGGATTACATTACATATAAATGATAGTCATGCCGTTGGACTACGTCTGGATGACAAAAATCATTTATTTGTTTATTTATATGAGGAAAACTACATGAAGGATTATAAGATTTTAGGTGACTTTAATAGGTCGTTTATTGAGGATGTTTTTAAGAAATAGAGAAATAATAAAAATCCGCATAGCTTTATGCCAGGCAAGGCACGAATTTACGCGGATTTTTACTTTATATTTTATTGTCCTAACTTTTATATATAACGATAATTTTGTTGCATCGATTGAATCGTTTTAATCATTTCTTCTCTAAGCTCAATTGGCTCTAACACCTCAATTTTTTCCCCTTGGCTAAGTAGCCACATCCTTATACCGCAACCAAAAACCTCTGCTTCAAATAAGTAGTGCCCTTTTTTATTGGATACAATTTTTGCTGTTGGTAAACGATCTAATACGGCCTGTGGGGATATTCCTTTAAATATAAATTTCACGTGCATCAGCTCGCCAGCATACATAAACTGGATGCGTTTACGAAACTCTCCTTCTTGAAAACGCTCAGCATAAGGTATTTGAAATTTTTTATCAAGCTCAAGAAAATGCTGTATACGGTCAACTCTATAGACAATAGGCAAATCCTGTTCGTGCTTACTATCATAAGCAATTAAATAAAAGTAGTACTCTGAGAAAATGACGGCGAGTGGTTTTAGGACCTTTTCTACAGGGATGGTTTCACCTTCATGTAAATAATCAATTTTAATGATTTTCTTTTTCTGAATCGCTTCTGAAAGAACCCAAATTAAATGTAATAAAGACTTTTGATGATTTAAATCTACGTATAAATGCTCTTCGTTTAAAATAATATTGTGAATAAACTCCTGTTTATCAGCTGTAACAATTGAAATAAGTTTATCTATAATATCGCTCATTTCTGATTTTAACAGTGCTCTTGATTCAATGAGAATTTTAACAATCGCTAAAACTTGCTCTTTCGACAAAATGTTTTTTCCAGTATTGGTGAGCTTATACACCTTTTCGGCTCGCACATATTCTAAATGGCAACCCAATTTAGTTTTTTCAATATATGTTCGAATTTGATCCAAATCCCGTTGTATGGTTTTTTCACCAACATTATGTGTAAATGCTTCTTGCCTTTTATTAATTCCTTGACCATCCATCAGTCTGTCAAACATTGAAATGACGCGATAGCCTTTATTTTGTTGTGAATCTACCATATATCCCACTCTTTCTTCATAGTTACTTCCCCATTATACAAAACGAGTTGGACATTATTAGTCCTTTTAACTACGAAATTTCTATATTTTTGATATAATTGGTACTATACTAATTTAACAACAAAACATCTTGAAATAGACTAAAGACACTATATTTTTGTCATAAATAACAATATCCCTACAATAAAAAAGACTTCAATCTTTTGCTGATTGAAGCCCGAATCAGATTATTCTTTTAATCTCACCGCTGTTCCATACGCCAATACCTCAGATGTGCCATCCATCACTGATGAAGTAGAAAATCTTACCCCAACAATTGCATTTGCGCCTAATTGTCTTGCTTCATCTACCATAGTTTTTGTGGCAAGTTCACGAGAGCGAGTAAGCATTTCCGCATACTCCTTCATCTCTCCTCCAACAATATTACGGAGTCCCGCCATCATATCACGACCAATATTTCTTGATTGTACCGAGTTTCCTTTTACCAATCCTATAGTTTCTACAATTTCTTTTCCTACCACAGCATCTGTTGTTGATATTAGCATACAAAACTCCTCCTATTTGTTAAGTTTTTGAACGGCTTTGACAGCTTCTTCAATGGAAGATGTAATGATTCCATTGCGTTTAATCAAGCCAATGACAAATAAATTGCGATAAACAAACTGATTTTCCATTCCATCTCGTACAAGGGCCTCAATTTTCAACATATTGTCTCGACCTTGTTGACGAACATCTGTAAATACACCCACGATTGGACGATTCAACATTGCAAATGCACCAATCTCTGCTGCCACACCCGAATCAATCTCAACACCATCTATAACTGCTATTAATACATCACTCTTTTGCAACATTTCTAAATCCGCTTGTGCAATCGCTAGGCTATCTGCATACGCTGTTTTATCATTAATCGCATCATTCTCCTGTGGCACATATAATTCAATGCCTGGATTTGCCTCTCTCATTGCTGCAGCGAGTTGTTCGTTAACTAAACGATCTCCTAAGGAAAATAATCCATTTGCTAAGTATGCCTTCATGATAAAACTCCTATTCCAATAATTTTTCAAACACTATTTTATGTCGACCTTTTTCATCTACAAATGTTGAAACAATGTCAAATCCGTGTTTAAGATTTGTGATAAGCATTGCTTTTCGCTCATTTCTACCATATGTACGAACTTTATTAAAACCAAATTCCCGTAGACATTCATGCTGCTTCCTCATTAACTGACTAGCAATTCCTTGACCTCGTTTCTTTTCATGCACACCACCTAACCAGCTATAAAAAATACTATCAGGATGTATGTAGCCTAATTTAAATCCTATTATAACTTCATTCTCTACTGCAAATAAGCAAAGTAGTCCTTCCTTCTTTTCAAGTTTTTCAATAGGAAGATTTACTCCATCAAATACATGTGCATGAATTTCCTGCAATTGGTTTAACCAATCATAAGGTACGCCTTCAATTGTAACAATATACATTTCATCCCACCACTCTATATGTCAATAAGTATAGCAGAAAAGGTTGAACTACAAAGTTGAACATTGCATTTTCATTCGTGTGTAGTTTTCTGCAAAAAAATTCATCAAAAGTGGAACTCATAGAGATGCTGAGGGGTTATTCTTAGTTTATTTTTCCCGCCCCTCTGCGATCATTCTAGATAATCAAAATTAACTTTATGGATATTTTTGTATTATATATTTTCGTTGCAAGTCGCATTAAGTATACTTTACATATTCACCTTTGATTAATATAAGGAGGTAATTTCATGACACCATTAAACAGTTGGCTTACAAATACGCTTCGTCCTTATTTCGGATTACATCCCATTGAAGAGCATTGGGGGACAATTAAAATCCGAAATGACTATTACATTTGCATGGACGGTGATATTATTAAAAAACGTATCTTCGTTAATGAGCAAGCTTATCAAGAAGCGGATGTAGAAATCACGACAAGAAATTGTGAAGTAATTCTCCCTCAAACTGCCCGCGGTAAAGAGAAAAAAATGAATTATACCAATATTTCCAGCGTTAAAGCGAACGGGGTTGTTTTTTCTGCTAGCGTGCGTACCGAAGACCAGCCATCCAGCTACATTAACGCTCGCAATATGAAAACCTATTTCGAACTGCCACTGACCAACATGAAGAATTTAACAAGCAAAGAGGAAATTGTTGAGTGGCTACATCAGTATCCATCAAATTTGCCTCCAGACTATGATCTACAGCTAGAAAAGCTCGCTAGGAAAAAAGGCTTTCGCTATAAAGCTATTCCAGGAGATATTTTCCGAGTTAAAATTGATTTATTCACAGACGGCTTTGTGCTTGTTATCGGTGACTTACGTCAAATGCAAAAAGATGGTCTGTTTTCGAAAGATAGTCTATGGAATGATGTCATGACGATGCCGCTTTTTATTCGACCTTATCTGTTTAAAACAACAAATCGTTTCCCTAGTATTGAGGATATTACATCAGTCCAATTATCTGAACAAACCTTGATTGTCATGGACGATCAATTTATGCGGGGTGGCTATGAAAAAGTTGGACACAAAACGCTAACTGAAACAGATATTCTCCTGCCACTTGGTTACGGTATAAACATCGATTATGGAAAAGAGGAGCGCTATCGCCTTTCCTGGGGCACAGGAACAATTAGCAAGTCAGAATTAGAAACTTCTTTTAAGACAGGAAGCCGTTTTTCTAATTATGGCGTACATGCAGGTATCGATGTCAAGTGCTTTGATTCTTCTTCTTGGTGTCGTTCACTGGATAATCCGTTATACGCCGAGGAGCGCAAACAGGCACTAGCGGAATTTGGCTTTCCAAAGGATATTTCATACGATGAATTCAACCGTCAAACAGGTGGACTCACTAGGCTGGCGTATTTAGATTACTTATCGAAAAAATATGCCCGCTCCCATAAATAGAGGATATTGATAATAGATAGGTGATGCTGTATGAGATAACAGGATAGTTATCTCATACTAGGTATCTTTTGTTTTGCTGCTTAAATACGTGGGTAACGTTCTTCTTTCAATTCCTCGTAAGGAACAGATTGACCTTCCTTAGCGAAATGAACGAAAGTGCTTGTGAGATTAAAAAGAGTTAAGCCCCGATAGATGTTAGAATTTTGCTAATCTCTTCGAGGCTTTTTTGAAAAGCGAGGTAAAAAATAAGGTTAATGATTTATGCTTATCCATATAACATTGCTGGTGTACGCACGTCTTGTAAATAATCTGCAAGCTTCCCAGCATATACTTTTTCTAAATAAGGTAATTGTGAGATACAATGAGGTGTCATTAATGCAGGATTTTGATAGACTTTAAGGCCACCAACCTTTAATAGCATTGCCACAAATTGTGAGCAAAAATAGGCACGCTCTCTTCGAACCTCCTTTTGCATCATAACACCGAAGAGCCCGATAAAATTATATTTATAGCGATCGCGATTCCAATACATATAACGTACGATTTTCATCATCTCAATATATTGATAATGGGATATTTTACAACGATAAATTACACAATCTGCCGTCTCAAACAAGCCTCTTTCTGCATCTTCTCGCAAGAAACCTCCGCTTAGAGGATTATTTAGCTGCCTACGCCCAAAGCTATACATTTCAAAAAGCTCCTCATCAAAGGCAATGGACGCGTGATTCATCTCTCTTCCCGTATACATCCCTATTGCTTTTGATAATAACGTACCTGTTTTGGTTAATACTATGTAAATGGTATATGCCATTTCCTCACCTGCTTCAATATTCTTTACTACTACCAATACGTTTAAAAGCTTCAAATGGTTTCATCTATTTCCTTTTTTTATAAGTATATAAGGTAAATCTTAAATTTTTCTTTAGTAGAAAATGAAGAATTTCTTAAGTTTTATCATTATTTACTAGTATTTAGAATTACTAAAATATGGTGAAATCAACGTTTTTGTTTTTTATCATATTTATTTATATGCCGTTAGTTGTATTCTTATTTATGGAATAGAGCATTTTACAGTACGGGGGTTCCAAAAAAATTACGGACATGTATATACGGAGTTTGATTACTCTAGATAAAAAAGATCACTCATTTTTCCGAAAAATAATGAGTGACTTTTCTATTTTATTGTTTAGTTGCCGCCATCCGATGCAATATATTAATCTACTTTTCTAGGATTTTTAAAATAAACGAACCACCTTAAAATTGTTTCTACTGGGCCAAGTGAAAAGCGCTTTAAATATAGTTGACTGGCTTTTAGCTGAATGCAATAAATGATGACCGATAAAACTATTCCAACAAATGTACCCAATTTCCCAAACAATCCAAAACCGTAACCATAAAAAATAATCGTACAAATGATCGATTGCATTAAATAGTTTGTGAGTGATAATTTCCCGATTGGGGCAAAATAATAGTTCATTTGCGTTTGATAGCGGTTAAATAGCCATGCAAATAAGGCAATATAACCAATCGCTAACACATATGTCCCTGTCGAATAAATAAATAATCTGTAAGGCGTGTCAAAAATAATGATCCCCTTCAGCAATAGCCCAACTGGTACGAGCAGCGCCACTTTTTTATATGTCCTAGTGCTATTTTCTAGCTGTAAAAATGCGCCACTTTTCGCCATGCCCATCCCCAATAATACAAATGGGCCTACTGCAAGAAAGCTTACACCGACATAGAAAAGCCAACCAATTGGTAGGATGAAAAATAGTGAAAAGCCACCCTCTACAATAAATTCACCTAATCGTTGCGTCAATATTTCTGCGTATGTACCGTCCTGATAAATCATGATTTCCGCTGCCGTTAAAGGCTTCACGAGCTGTATAAAATTACTGCCAAAAAAGGTTCCTACTCCGAGGATTGCTGTTAGAACGAAGCACCACACAAAATACGTTTTCACACTGCGCTTTAAGAAGAAGAAAAATAAAATGAAAAGAGTCGAGCCATATGTTAATAAAACGTCGCCTTCCCACACTAGTGCAATATGTATCGCCCCTAAGACGGATAGACCCACTGCTCGCCGAAATACGATATTTTTGTACTTTAACCCCGAAGCCTCTCTTGATTCAATCATTTTTATCAAAACATAACCAAATACAAAACCAAAAATCGGATAAACTGACCCTTCTACAACAATTTTCACAAAATAATAGCTTACTTTATTAAGCCCACTCACCGATTCAATAATTTCTACTCCTGATGAGCCAAATTGGAAATAAAGCATATTTGCTATTAAAATTCCGATTAGCGAAAAACCCCTTAATGCGTCCATCAGTTCCACACGTTCTACCTTCAATCTTTCACCTTCTTTTTCGTAATTAATTACTATACGAATGAAGCAAAGAATAGTTTCATAATTATTGTAAAAAAAGGTTTTTCATACAAAATAATTAACTGTCTGATCTTTGAATTTATAGTAAGTTGTTACTCACTACTTCAAGATCAATTTCTCCCCGTTTCGATATGCCCACTAAAAACAAATATTGTCACCTATTAAAATGAGAATTAATACTAAACATTTTAGTATCGGCACTTCACCAAAATATGCTCTTGTCTGCTTGTAGGAAGTCTGGGCTAAATGGTATTCTCCTAAGAAATTGATGTATTTCCAGTCTAATAGTGAAATATAAAGGCAATCTTTATTAGGAGAGGTAGTAAAAACATTACTGATTGAAAAAGTACGCTCTGTCTGCCTTGTAAGCTTTCCGAACGAATAGTTTTATGTGAAATAGCGAATAGTAATAGTGGTGCTGATACACCAATTAACTACGATGGAGGGATTTTTTATGAATAACATTCGTGAAGGTTTAATCCCAACTATACTAGGGTCTGCTGTTACTGCTGCTGGAATTGCACTAAAGCAAAAAAGTGGTCCTAATAATATGATTGCCCACACTGTTTTCGGCTTCGGTTTAGCGCACATTTTGTTAGGTGCAATAGACCTTGTAGAACATCGTCGTTAGAGATAAGGGAGTGCATTTTTGTGCTCCTTTTTCCATTTGAAAAGGACCTTTTTGTTATAATACTATTAATGATGTCGAAGGGCATAAACCAATTCCAGTCTGTGGCGTATGATGACGCTTTAGCTTTTTATATCATAATTTTGGTAACAAAAAATCAGGGGGAATTTCGTGGATCTTTTTGCTATTGTAGCTTTTTCATTTGCTGCTGTTGCATTTGCTATTGCTGCTTCTACTGAATCTAAAATCAAAAAAATATTAGAAAAACATATCAGAGAACTTGAAAGAAACAAGTAATTTTCTTTTATTTATAATAATAATATAAGAGCGATGCCTTATCGCTCTTTTTCATTTCTCCTCAAAGAGAACTGTAATAAAAATGATTTTATTTCTCATTTGGTGTTAACCTTAAAACATGAATTTCTTAACAGAAAAAGGAGGATATACAATGTCTCGTAACTTACGCCTTTGTACTCCTATTGTTACTGCAATTTTATTTGTCATCCTTGTATTCATGAATTATCTGGGGTATTGGACAGCAGACAGGTTTATTCAAATCCTATTTTTCCTTATGATGATACACTCTGTTTTCATTGCGGGTATTGAAACGGAAAAAAAAACTAAAAAACAGAAGTTGATTAATCGCAGCTTGTCGACAAATAATGAAGATAAGGAAAGCGCCACTCGGAGTGAAAATCAACCCGGGTTTCGACGCTCCTCACAACTTGCAAAATGGCGGGGCATGCCGATTATATTGCCATACAACTTTAAATAGCTTTGTCTACGTCTGTAATGATACTATTCTAATCGACTTTTTTTACTGCACTTGCTTATATTCCTATGTAATTTCTTAATTTTTTCTGCTCATGAAGACATCTTTTTCTCAAATCAGATACGCCAAGGAGAAAATTATTTAATTTTTTTCTCAGGCAATTCACTATACACTCATAGCTATTGAATCATATTTATAGTAGTGTAAAGCTAATCTTGCTTTGCATCTCATGATTTGTTGGCTCGGGTCACTCTGGTCCAGTGACCCTTTTATAGTTTCTTTCTTCAAATGTAGAAATAAGAGTTTTTCTATAGTCATCCCTTATGGATAAAGCATTATATAAACGCCCTCTCTTTCATCGATTTATCTTGGGATTCTCCATCATACTACATACTCCAAAAAACACTTAATTCAACAGTTGTTATTTTTATTTTTTTCTTTATTTATGGTATAATAACGTTACTGACTAACCTAAATAGGTAAATATTAAGCTGTAGCGATGCCGTACGCTACAGCTTTTCTTATTGACCATAATCACCTCTGCTCAAACTTGGATTGCACCAATTCCTACTCATGTGTGACACTACACAATCTATTTAACTTTGCTCTAAACATTTTCTTTATTAATTTCTTTTTAGAACTCTCTATTTTTGTAAAATTTTAATGAAAGGGTATATGAAATAAATAAAATTATCACTACCGGTATCAAGCTCAACAATGCAATTTGAATGTCTGATGACGAATTCAATAAGTTTGCGATTTTTTTGATAAAGATGGAATTTTCATTTTTACTAAGGTTATCAACTAAAGACAATCCTCCAGATATAAATACGAAAAACAAAATTATACTTATCACTCTCGATTTTAGAAAACCGTATTTAAATATTAGTGGTAAAGTTATTGCGCAAAATAAAGTTGCCGCAACAAGTGAAAGATAAAGTCCAGTAGATGTAAAAGGAATGACCTCTATAGATAAGTTTAATTGAGTAATAATATAATAAATTAAAAAATTTATAAGCGCTGCATAAGCGGCAAAAATATACACAGAAATATATTTTGAAAAAACAATTGTGCTTTTTTTAATTGGAAGGCTAATTAGCATAATATCACTGTTATTTTTATCTTCCACTGCACTTGCACCTAAAACCAGCATGTAAGTCACAGCTAAAATATTTACCACTAACCCAGAAGGTCCAATTTCCGATAAGGTAAAAGTAAAAATGAAAATAAATAGCAAAGACAGCCCTATTGTTTTTTTTTGCATTAAAATATCCTTTTTAATAAGATGGATCATGTTGATCACTCCTTCTAGTGGAAAAGACCATAATATCTTCTAATGTTGGTTTTTCAATAATAACAGAATCTCCAAGGTATTGAATTACCTTATTCTTATTTTGCGATAATGCCTCAAACCCAAATTGATTTTCCCTAAGACCAATAAAAATATTGTCCATGTCTGATTTAAGGTGATCTTTACTTCCTTTTACTACACAATATTCATCAAAGAGTTCATCCTTGGTTTTACTTAAAATGACCTCACCATTATTAACTAATGTAATGTAATCAGCAATTTTATCTAAGTCAGATGTAATATGAGTTGAAAAGAAAACAGATTTTTTTTCATCTTGCATTAAAGACTGTAAAACATCTAATAATTCACTTCTTATAAGAGGATCCAAACCAGAAGTTGGTTCATCCATTATTAATAATTCAGCATTATGAGAAAGTGCAATAGCTAAGGAAAATTTCATTTTCATCCCTTTGGATAAATGTTTGATTTGTTTTTTTAAAGGTAAACCGAAGTCTTTTGCATACTTTTTGAATAAATTTTCGTCCCATTGACTGTAAAACGGACTTATAATACTCTTCATTTCTTGAACTGTTAAATCCTCATAATAATGATTTTCATCATAAACAAATCCTATTTTTTCTTTAATTGAGATTTCACTTTTTCTATTATCTAATCCAAATATTTTTATTTGTCCACTGTCCTTTTTTATTAAATTCATTATTAGTTTAATGGTCGTACTTTTACCAGCTCCATTTGGTCCAATGAAACCCATGATATAACCTCGTTCAAGGGAGAAATTTACATCTTTTAACGAAAAGTCTTTGTAGCTCTTACATAAATTCGTAATTTCTAAAATTTTATTCATTTTCATCACCCTCATATAAAATATTTAGCATTTCTTTAAGTTCTCCAACTTATTTTGCATTAGTAATAGCCTCTGTCAATTTTTCTTCTATCATTTTTGATTTTAGTTTCCCGGTTGAAGCTACATACGCTCCCTTACCAATAACAGTAACAATAATCCCCTCCCTTTCCAGTTCATATAAGTTTTTAATAATACTAATTTTAAGTTCCTTTGCCAAATTTCTTATTGATGGAAGTGGTTTAGATTCTTCTAATTTTTCATTTACAATAATCCCCTTTAATTGGTTGACTATAAATTGGTTCTCATGAAGAATTTGAAATTATAATATTCATTTCACTTTAATCCTCAAGCTGTTATATCTGTATATAACTAATATACACAGATATAACACGCTGTGTCAACTTTATTTTTCAAAATTTTGTCATAAAATAAGACCTCCGAAAATCGGAAGTCTTGTTTTCTAATTACATTTTTTTCAAGAAAATAATGCTTATAAGGTAAATACATAATAAAACTGAACCGACTGTTAGTGCTTTAATTAAAATATCTCTGGAAGAAATATTCTGGTTTTTAACTTTAAATATGACAATAAATAATGCTAATAGTAGAATTATTATATAAAAAGGACTCATTTTTAAATTCACTTCCTTTTTAAAAAGTATTCTTTAATACTTTAAAGTTCTATTCCTTCGTTGGTAAGAATTCCCACGAAAAGCTTTCATTATCAATAATATTATGCGATTGATAATCTAACGATACATTTTAAAATCTTATTTGAGATTTATTGATTAATATATACTTTACCCTCTATGCAGAATGTATCTACTTATTTGTTTTTGCATTACTTTCACTTTCTAACATATCTTTAGAATATCTAGACTAGTTTTTCATTGAATAATTAGAGATTAAGAAAAAGAGATAGGGATAGGAACAAAACCAATAATGAATAATTCAATACCCTTTATATAAATGTATGTTAACACTCCTAGGATTGAAAACACATTCGCAATAAATGTGAAAACTTTAAATATAAAGTTCGTCTCTATACTTCTTTTTATCCAAAATAATATTAATCAATTATTTTTATTCCAGCGCCCTATTTACGAACGTTTGTTCTGGTGTTAAAATAATAAAAAGGAGGTCGTTACATATGCAAAAAACTAGTGCCATTGAATTAGTACATTTTTTAGAAGATTATGTAGATGTTTTGAATAATTTTGAGCTTCCGAACGAACAAAGTCGATTTACTGCCCTTCCAAAAGAGATTTCTATAGAAAAGGTTGGACAGTATCCAATTGTCATTTTGAGTGACAATGTGCCTGTAGGATTTTTTGTTTTGCACGCAACAGAAAGAGTAAAAGAGTACTCCAATAATCCAAAAGCTATGTTGCTTACAGCATTATCTATTGACCATAAACACCAGGGTAATGGGTATGCCAAAAAAGGGATGTTAGCATTGTCTGAATTTATTAAGGGGAAATTTAAGGAATGTGATGAAGTTGTTTTAGTCGTTAACCATAAAAATATTCCCGCTCAAAATTTGTATTTAAACGTTGGTTTTGTCGATAACGGGGAAAGAAGAATGGGGCCAATTGGCGAGCAAATTGTTATGAACTTATACATTTAATAATTGTAGAAATGGATTTTCAAAATCACTCGTCATGACATGGGTGATTTTTTTCTGTTCTCGCCCTTTTCTAAAGTCTAATGGGACTTGTAATCCTCTTTTTGATGTCCTGTTTAATTTCCGTTACATTGCCAATATTTAAGTCTCTTTTTTAGTTAACATAATATTTTTATTTAATGATAAACTTGTTCCTCTAGTTCTTATTTTGCAAGTCACATTTGGTAACTCTCATCAAGTGCAAACATAAAAACAGGAAAAGAAAACACCTTGTTCTTCTTCTCCTGTTTCATTTTAAGTTTTATGGTCTACCCCGACGTAGGTAATGTTGTGTGGCATTTCCTGCATTAAATTGTTCAGTAATAAATTGAACGGCGTCTTGTAGAGCTAATTTATTGTTACACGTGAAAACATCTATTGCCGCATAACCGAACTCTGGCCATGTATGAATCGTTAAATGTGATTCTTGAATAATTACTACTCCGCTAACCCCATAAGGTGAAAAATGGTGGAAATTTTCGGTCACAATCGTTGCCTTTGCTTTATAGGCAGCTTGGCACATTATCGTTTTAATTTGTTGCACGTCATTGAGTAATGCAACATCGCAATCATGTAACTCTAACAAAATATGATGGCCTAATGCCTGCTGGGATTGTGTTTTTTGTACTGTTCTCTTCATTTGTGAAAACTTTTTATTTTTACAACTTGGGCAACCATTGGCTTGAAGTTGAGCAATCGTGCTGTATTGATAACCAGCGCCGACTGTAAGTGAGTGCTGACATTGGGTACACTGATAAACGACGGATTTTCGTTCAATTTCTCCTGTGTAAATGGGTCGCGTAAATTTACGCTGATTAAGAATGTAGGAAGTCATTTGCTCTGTTGTTTGTAATACGAATAATTGACTTGTAGCTCCTAAAATCTGCGCACCTTCATAGGTGTTGATGTCGTATTGAATACTGTCAATCACGAAGCCCATAGCATGTAAGCTTTGCTGTAACTCCCACTGCTTTTGATAGCTACGTTTAGCGTAAGAGAAAAACACATGTCGCATTGCTTCTGGTTTTAGTGCATTAATAGCACGTGATAAAAAGAGCTGTGCGCCAATCAAGGTATACGGTGTATCTGTGTATACGCAATCAAACTGATGGGCATATGTTTTAGGTAAAGGTTCCTGAACGTTATAATAATCTACTTTAATCGGAAGCTCATAGTTTTTAGCTATTTTGCTAATCGTACTTAAAACTCGTCTATCAATATCTAACACAACAATTTTTGTTGTAGAGTTTGGAGCAATTTTCTTTAGTAAAAACGCTAATGCAATACTGATGAAATCATCATCACCTAAACACAAAATACGCTTATTGAGTAGCATCGTATAGTCAAGTGCGAGCAATGCACGTTTTAAGGCTGTCTCAACTGTACATTTTGCTTGATCAATAGCCACGTCAGCAGTGGGTCTTGCTTCATAAATAGTGTTTAATTCACTTATATTTTGTGTAATCCATTCTGTACGAAATACATCATCTGTCGTTAACTGAAGATACAGTTTTGCATCAGCACCTGAAAGTTGAAAATATTGCGCGATAGCAAGCTGGCCCTTTTTCGTTAAGCTATGTTTACCCCAACCTTGCTTGGCAAATTCTTTCTTCATTGCTGAAACGATAGGTATTGGTAAGTCTGTCGTATGAGCTAAAGATTTAGTTGTACAATTTTTATGGAAATATAAGGAAAGCAGAGCTTTTTCTAATGTATGGTAGTGTTCTTCAAGCTGCATATCAGCTGTAATTTGTTGTAATTGTTTTTGCATTGTAGATTCGTCCTCTCAATTTTAATAAGAAAAAAATTAAAATTGTCTAAATCAACGAATAGAAAAAGCGCGACTAAAACTAGTCGCGCTAAATGTTTATACGAAGCTAACTAATTCTAATCTTGTTTTTTTGCACAACAAATAACACCCCTAAACAGGTGGCTTGTTCGACAAAATTAAGCTATAGCGTTGATTTAGATTAGAATTCTACAATTAACAAAAAGTTCACCCTTTAATAAAATAGTACCTTTACTATATAATAGATATGGAAATTTCGCAAGCTTTAGTAAATTATTGCTTTTATAGTGTAATATTTCTTGAAAATGATAGAATTTGTAGTATGGTATAGTTTGCCATAACCAATCTAAATGAGGGTTTCAAGTTAGAAAGGAGTTTAAGTAAGATGAGAGATATTAGAGTTTATCATGTAGATGCATTTACAACAGAAAAATTTAGCGGTAATACAGCTGGCGTCGTACTAGATGCTGAAAAATTATCCGAAGATGAGATGCAAAGTATCGCAAAAGAATTAAATTTACCGGAAACCGTATTTTTACTACCTTCCAATACTGAAGATATAGATTATAAAGTAAGATATTTCACTCCTACTGAAGAAATCAACTTTTGCGGACATGCAACTGTTGGGTTAACGTGGCTTTTGGCGACTGAGTTTGGTCTTGCTGAGAAAATGGACGGTGTAGCGTTAGAAACGAATATAGGTAAAGTACCTGTTGTATGGCATAGAGATAATGGAAAAGTTATTAATGTGGAAATGACACAGGTAACGCCAAGAACACAAGATATCAATATTGACCTTACGGAGCTTAGTCGACTAATCGGCATCAATTCCAAACGCATTGATTTAACCTATCCAATCAAACTAGCGAATACTGGTGTCTGGCATTTACTCGTCCCAATAAAAGATCAAATCGATATCGACAATGCAGTGCCTGATTTAGCAGCGCTAGCGAAACATAATAAAGAACATAATATCAGTACGACACATCTTTATACTTTTACTAATTTGAAAGAATATGAACTATATACAAGAGATTTTGCACCGGGGATTGGTATACCTGAGGATCCTGTAACTGGTGCAGCAAATGGTGCATTAGCGGGCTTCCTCTTTTTAGAGGGCGTTATTCCTCAAGATGAAATAACATATCTTAAAATCGCTCAAGGAGATGCAATAGGAAGACCTGGAACTCTTTATGTGACTGTGATTCCGAATGAATTAAAACCAGTCATCAAAGTTGCAGGAGCAGCTACCATCACAATTCGAGGTATCTTAACTATCTAAACATATCAGCTTGAATTTGAGACTTTTTTTGTTTCTTATTCAAGCTGATTCTGTCTATAACGTTTTTTTGCGATTTTCCGTAAATTTCTTGATGGAATACTTTTTGCGGGCTATGAATGAGCTCCTCTTACCTGTGCTTTAAGAGCTTGATTGGCATAACGAAGCATTTTTGATGGCTACATCGCTGAAATATTAAACCAATGTGTTCATTCACTCTACTCTTATACGAAAAAAGAAGAATAGATTATGAAAAACCTTATTTCACCATAATATTCAGTATTCCGATTTGTACTTCGCAAAAAAAGGAAATAACAAAACCAAGATCAAAAAAACACCAGATAAAATCATTATCGAAAAAGTATAAGAAATGGAAGACGATAATTGAGTTAATATGATAAAGCCAATTAACCACAATGGTAGAACTGATAACAAAGACAATATAATTCTTGAAAAGAATATTATCCTATGTTCCGTACCACATTGATTGCATTGAATAGGTCTGTATGCTAAAAAAAGAGATTTTATGATTTCGCTCCATTTAAATTGAGTATTACATTTATCGCATTTCTGTAAACTCATATATTCATCTCCTCCTATGCAAGAATCATTGCAACTATATTATCAATTCCTTCGCCCGAATCGGGTTTAATATCCAGTTTACTTTTCAACTAAACCGTTACTTCAATAAAACGACTCCCCAGCAAAGAAAACTCATAGTAAGAAAAACAAACGCAAATGTAGTTATTGCTTTTGGTAATTTACGATAAAAGTATATTAATGCTAATCCTATGAGTATGTGAATGAAAGTAAAAAGAATAAGATTCATTTACCTCACCTCTTACCTAAATTGTACCTTTGTCTGTAGTGGGAAATAATACCTTTTAATCTGCTGGTTTAGTTTAAGTAGAACAAGGCTCTACACTCCTTATTGAAGTAAAGCACCTCGTTCAGTTAGCAGATAGATATTTATTGAAAGTTATTAATAGTTAATTGAAAAAAACCAAACATATTCGGTAATATAAAGATCAAAAATAGCCCTGTAAACGAGAAGGTTATAAATCTTTTTCTATCGATACCAACTCTTAATTCCCAGAGTCCCAGACATACTAAATACAAACCTAACAACATACTAATCATTGGTAATATTACTAAATAAATATTCATTTCATTTTCTCCTTTTAAAGATTCCGTTTTATATGTATCTCTTTGAACTGACATAGTCCCTTACTTTAATACGTCTGGCATGAATAGAAGTTCCAATTTTGAGTAAATTATCCATTTAAAATTAACAAAAATCTTAAACAAAACTGCCCCTTTAGTGAAAAAGCGACTGCTCTATTGAACAACCGCTCCCATTTGTTTAAGTGAAGATGTTCACATTTTTTCACCTTAACATAGTTTAATATCTTTATGTGTATCGGCATATCAAAAAGAAGTCTTCTTACTAAAGAAAAGAGCCTTAATTGTACGGCTTAAGCCCTTTAGAATTCAGGACTCAAGCCGTTTATTCATTTTAATTAGGCTTTTTCTCCAGGATTGTTGCTTCTGCACAAGTCTTAATTGTGCGTTCGTCTTCAATTATCACGTTTTATTTTTCCGTTGTAATATCGGATAACTCCCAAAAACAGAATTATACTCATAGGTATAGACCCGTATGAGTATGGCTGTTCAAATAGAGCAACAAACAAATTAATTACAACTAAAATCACAACGCACAACCAAATACTTACCGTTTTTTTTTCTGTTAGACTGCAATAGACTCATTCCCCTCTAAAATAAGACCTCGAACATCCTTCAAACATGAATCTACTCCGTTAGTTTAATTAGAAAAAGGCTCTACTCCTTATTAACCTAAAGTACCCGTTAGTTTAAAAAGAACTTTAGTTTCTAAATAAAGCGATATTTACGTGAAAATTGCGTGATAACCAAAATAATCGTTAACCCAACAACGAGATACCACATTCTATTAAAAGGAACTACGAACATTAATACACTAAATAATATAGCTGTTAAAGTGCTAACTGTAATTGATTGTATACTCGTAAATTTATCTTTAATAAAATAATATAAAGTGAACGGTAGTGCTAAAGTAAACATCGGAATATAAATTGTTACAATAGATGTTTTAATCAGGGATATTGAAAGTACTGCTATTATGAAACCTATTGACGTAGTAAGCGTTCTTCCTACAAATACTTTACCTGAAAAATAGCGGTATAGCAGAATAAACATAATCGCTAAACAGGTACAAATTCCCATTATTAAAACAAATGAATGACCTATGAAGAAAGCTGACATTGAGAAACAAACTAATGAAACGAATGGCAACAGCAATATTGAAGGATTTTGCACTTTTTCTATATTCATTACATTTGTAAAACCTACAAGAAATAATAAAGTAAATGGAATCGTCAAATATCCTAATTCAAAGTGATTTCCTAGATAAATATAACTAACCTCGAGTTTGCCGACCATTATTATTACAAGTGACGCACAAATTTGACCAATTAATCCCCAAATGCTTGATAATTTAAAAGCTTGAGTAAGCTTATCCGTAATTACAATTGAAACGATGCTAATTAATAAAGCTAAATATAACAAGTTTTACCTCCCGAAATAATTTATTAAAAATACTAAAAGTTAAATATTACTACCCAAAATTATACAACATATGGAAAAATAACTAAATACAATAATGATGCTTATTGAACTAAACTGCCCGTTCAATAAGAAAAAAAGAGCTGCCTATGCAACTCAATGATCTTCAAGTAAACCTCATTAGTTTAAGAAGTTCTAAAGTAAAAAGTTTCATTCCCTTTCACTTTAATTTATGCTTTCAGCTATTGTCATAAAGCTTTTAGTATTTTAGGACAAACACCTTTGACAGATTATTACCATGATTGTTTATGGGGGTAATGATAAGAGTTCGGTAAGCCTTTTCGTAAAGATAAATACAAACAAAACCAGCAAAACACCTTTTCTATGTCGTACTGGTTTTGTTGAAGTACATCTTAAATTGTAGTTAGTTCAACTTGATTGCAAATTCCGAGTTCGGTGCGCCAGCAAATACAATCGTTCCGTTCTTTGGCAACTTTACTTTGTTATTGCCGCTTACAACGGTAAAATTGATACCTACTCCATTCTCATCATACACCGCGAACGAACTCTTCGATGGCAACGCCACGGTCATCGTTTTCCCTGCTGCCGCTTGCGGGATCGTAAACCATTTCGCATGCCCATTTGCTTGCAGCGTAACTTTGGATGATTGGTTTACATCCAGCGGTTTTACGTTGGTTTCACTTACGTATAAAAATCCGGACATCTCCATATATTCATTACCGCCTTCTGTATAGAAACGAGATTCCGTCGTATTAGGTGTCTACTCCACAGGGTACACTTTAAAATAACAGAAGGCATGAACTTTTTTAATAATCTCAGAGCAGGTTTCTTTATCCCCGTTGCAACTTTGCGTAATACCCAATCATAGAGATAATTACAGTAAGCAACAGCAGAGTAATAAAGACCGGTAAAGATGCACCACCAGGCACAAGTGTGCTCACTAACATGATGAAGCCACCTGCTACATATACTCGCCCCATGTAAAGATGAGACTTGCGAATTTCGATGCCGTTATTGGTATCGTATACGGAAGTAGCCAGGCTGGATCCTAAATTACCTCTCAATCTCGGAATAAAATTACCGATCACAATGAACACAGCGCCTGTAACTAAAGGAGCAATGATATCAACGTTAAACGGATTACCCATGCCATAGGCCAATACTAGACCGTGAACTGGCAGTAGGATAAGAATGACGCCGTTCAGAATCGCATTAACCGGCCCACCTGAGCGCGAGCTTTTTTTATTCAATCCAAGCTTCTGGATCAATGCCATGCAGACAAGCATAAGAAACATCATTACGGGAATCATGCTCACAATAAACTCTCTGGGAGTAGCGGTAGAATCACTTTGATACTTTGAAGTGGAAATAATTTTTTCAGGAAGCTGTGGGTAGCTCCATACACTTGCTATCACAGCTATAATGAAAAGCAACACCGAAAACCAATACTTTTTCATAATTATTCCTCTCCCTTTCCCTTGCTATTATTGAATTGCATAAACCACTTCATTACTTCCTGTAATACAGTCGTATTGATAGAGTAAACAACATGCTGCCCTTGCCTTTCGTCCCATACCAAATCCCCTTGTTTAAGCAAGCCCAAATGATGAGAGATCGCAGGCTTTGTCATTTGAAAATGATCGGCTATTTCCCCAGCCGTTAAATCCTTATCCATGAGCAAATCAAGAATTTTACGTCTGGTCGGGTCGGAGAGCGCTTTGAATGTAAGATTTAACGTCATATTAACACCTCCTTTTCTTGTTATATTTAAACATTTAAATAATTATTTAATAATTAAATTAAACCACGCTGGTGTATTTTTTGTCAATATTGCAAATAACACGAATTGACAAATGAATTATTTGGATTTATTCAAGTGTAGCTTTGAAAGAAAATTATACCGTTTATAAATAAAGTTGTATCATTTTCCCCTTTGGACGTGTATAAAAAAAGAGCTGTTTAAGCTCAATGATCATCTACGAGTATAGCACCCGTTCGTATTATAAGGTCAGCCAGTAATCTGGTTGACTATTTTTTATTCAATTTATAGATGATAGTAGCCGGGGTCGAACGGAAGCACCCGTGGGATTAGATCCCGACAACTAAACTGTTCGCCCTCTACTTGTTAACACATGATTAGTGGTCGGGACATTTCGATCTCGTATAACAAGCGAAGATATGAATAACAAGCTAGATAGAGGTTACCGGTCAATACACTACCTTAGGAGGAGATAAACATGAATCCAGTAGTTGGTCTGGATGTCGCAAAAGGTGAAAGTCAGGAAAAGTTAGTGGCTTTTGCGAGACTAGATCCAATACTAACGCGGCTCAGCTAGGCTTCGTCACATGCTTTATACAGCTTTTCGTTGTTCTATTCGAGATAGTCGGAAAAAGAAAACAACACCTAAAACTATAGCACGAAATAAGCGATTACGAGCTTTCTATGATTTAAAACGTGAGGAAGGAAGTCCATATAAAGTAGCCATTATTGCTTGTGCAAATAAGCTTTTACATTGGATTTATGCGATTTTAAAAACGAAAACACCATTCCAAGAAACCATTTAGTAACAGCATTTTCAAATACAACAAAAACCTTCCAAATTGAATTCGGAGGGTTATTTGGGTTGCGCTTTTTAGTATGGCATGAAGTATTTATTAATTTAAAAGATTTTTATTGACAATCTATTAGCTGGTTAGTTGAAAAAGTGTATCTCTCAAAATTTACTTTCTACGAATAACTACGCATTACTGTTTACCAGTTTTTCAGCAAGTTTAATATTTTCCTTTAAATAAATAGGTAAATTAGAATTATTTAGAATTTGCTGGGTAGTCATCCAAATAACCTCATCAACTTCATCAGGACTCTTAGCAAATGGTACGCCTGATTCGTGGTCGCAAAGAAAAACAATGTCAACCACATTTATGCCTGAATCAGTAACTAATGATGAACTATTAACATACCGAAGATTAGAAACCTCTATCCCCACTTCTTCAGTGATTTCTCTTTTTAGTGTCCTTTCTAAAATATCTGTTGAAATCCCCTCCTTTTCTACCTTTCCACCAACAAGAGACAGTAAACCTCCAGCGTGTTCTTCTTTCTCGCTACGTCTAATTAACAACCATCTTTCACTTTTGTAAATTGCACCTTCTACATTAACAATAAACACAATATTCCCTCCCAAAATAATTCTTTAGAAATACTCAAAGTTAAATATACCCATCTATAAAATTATACAGTATATGTAAAAAACAAACAAATACAATGGTACGGCTTATTGAACTAAACTGCACCGTTAGTACAATAAGAAAAAAGAGCTGTCTAAAACAGCTCTCAAAGTGTTGAAAAACAAAATGGTCAAGGAAATCTTTATGAATATTTGGCACTTTAAATGAGCTGATTTCCGTTCTAGGCTACTCGCTTTGCCGCTGACGCTTCGCTTTCGTGCAGAGCAAAGCTTCCTGTGGGCAAGCGCCGAGCCGCTTCCTCCGCTCCCTTTTACAAACGGTAAGAATACTCATTTTCCGTTTCTAATTTAGTTAGTTCTCTTATTGTTGGATTAGTAACACTATTTCTTTAAATATTTTCTAAAATTCGCTGCTCAAAGCGAGCATAGTTATTTGTTTATCCGATTAATTAGTAACTTTTCTACTTGTGTTTTTAAAGCTTGATTAGCATAACGAAGTACTACGTCATTACCTGCCGTTGCGACTTGGACGTCACTAAAATATTCATCCACTGGTTGCCAACCTACTACTCGGATACGAAGTTGTGCAAGTTGCCGTTTAAGATTAAATAATTCTTGTCGTAAATCCTTTAACAAAGTATCCATTAATGGAAGAAAGACATTTTTCATTTTAAATTGTTCTGCCTTTTGATAATCAATCTGCAAAGATTTCACTGCTAATTCTAACAATAGATATTTGTGAAGTAATTGCCTCTCATCGGTTTTAATCATAATAATCAGCATCCAGTTGCGCTGAACATATATTTTTTAATGAAATACGTTTTGTTTTAAGAAGAGTCTCAAGTATAAGTTCGTTTGTATTAATATTTATAGAATTTATTTTTCCTATCCATTGAGTGATTTTACCATCTGACCAAACATCTAACTTAACGTTTTGATGCTGATTATAAGCTAAATCTATCGTTTGTTGTAATTCTTCTAATTCCCAATCGGCAAGCTCTCTTTGTTGTTTTGCATATCCCTGCTTATACTCCCTAAGTAGCTCCAAATGCTCTGGTAACATCATCGATGCCCATTTAATATTACCTCTGTCTTTTATCATCAAATCACTCCTATGCCAAATGACCACCAACTAAGCGATCTCGATTAATAGCTGTACCAGCTTTTGTGAAAGAAACTGCTCTTAATATTGAGGTAGCCCCAAACCTATTGCGTATTGCATCCATTGTAGGACCGATTATTTGACGCTGTGGTTTGCGTTCGTCAAATAAATCTAATTGGATGCTATGCTCTCTTTCGAGGTTCGTTATTCGCACAGATAATTGACGAGCTGGCTCTCCGGCAAAGTGTTCATCCAGTAATTCAATACAAGTTTTATACATTACAAGAGTTTCACTTGTTGGTACTGCAATCGTTTTAGATCGATGGAACCCTTTGGTCATGGCATTATGACTGTAGGAAAGACCTAAGCTGATTGTACGGCCAACAAACCCTGCATCACGTGTGCGTTTCATTACATCTTCGCACATTTCTAGGAGCACTACAGAGATTTCTTTTCGTGTGTGATAATCCCTCATCAGCATTTGGCCCTTCCCAAAACTTAAAGTGCCGTTTGTTATTAACGGCTCCCCTAATGTGGATAAATCGATTCCCCATGCATGATAATAGAGTTGATTGCCCATTACACCAAAGCGCTTTTCTAATTCTTTTAGATTTGTATTAGCCAAACCACCAACTGTTTGTATTCCCATAGCATTTAGATTTGCTTCCATTCGTCTTCCTATGCCCCACATTTCGGATAGAGGTCGTACAGGCCATAATTTCTTTGGAATATCGTCATAAGTCCAGTTGGCAAAACCAGTTTTCTTTGCATCAAGGTCTAAAGCTAATTTGGCTATTAACATATTTGGCCCCATACCTACTGCACTAGGTACATTAAATTGGTCAAGAATAGCCCTTTGTATTTCCTTAGCCGTTTCTTCAGGTGAACCCCAAAGCTTTTCAGTGCCAGTTAAATCAACAAAGCTTTCGTCCACACTATACACATGTATAGCATCAACTGGTACGTAATTAGAGATCAATTTTGTAATCGTCATCGACATTTGAATAAAGAAACTCATTTTAGGCTCAAACAATCTAATGTCAGGATGTTTTGGTATCTCATATCGTCTACTGCCAGTTTTGATTTTAAATTTCTCTTTCATCAATGGTGATGCTGCAAGTACAACGCTACCCGGTTGGTCAAAGTTTGCTACTACTGCAACTGGAGTTTCAAAAATATCTAGCCCATGTAACATTGCTACACAGCTAGCGTAAAAACATTTCATATCAATGCACATAATAGGTCGATTTGGCATAACATCGTAATTCATACAACTTCACTCTCTTTTCGGTAAACAGAAGTGACAGTGAAAACATTATTGATGATAAAGGAACGTTTTGCCTGTTGTATTGCTTTAACTAATTGATCTCGCATCTTGATTTCCTCCCAGTTACCTTACGTAATTTTAATGATAAATCACAACATCCATAAAGTTTCCCTTTTCATTACTCTACGCAAGAACATCTGTTTGTATACATAATATTAGAACATTTGTTTGGGTATTAGCAAGATTTAATTTATGGAAATTAAAAAACACAAATCCCACAAAAACAGTACATATATTAGAAATCATTAAGTTTCAAGGATATTAAAATAGGATAATTTAACTAAATGTAAAACCAAGACACAAAAAAGAAAAAGATGTGGTTTTAAACAAAGTCTGTTCATTTATATAAAAGTGAATGGTGCTAGCTACTATTGATGGACGGATATATGTCTTTCGTAAGGACACCCTACCTCTAAAAGGAGGTCGGTTAATGGTGACGAGGATTTTATTATTAATACTATTTGTTAGTTTTAATTTTTCAACAGGTGCTTCTGCTGAAGTTCCACTTAAAGCAGCTTTTATACGAGACCACCAGCTTTGGATGAAAGAGGACGATAAAGAAATACAGCTTACAACAGGTCAGTATGTATCCTCTCCACAGTGGTCAAAAGATGGTCAGTTTATTGCCTATTTAGCAGGTGACGAGAAAGGTGAAAAAACGTATTTGTATATTTATGATTTGAAGAAAAAAGAAAACTATCAGCCATATCCAACAATTGAAACAAGCATTATTAAATGGTCACCAACGTCAAATCAACTAGCTTACATTTCGCATGGTGTCCTAGATGTTACAAAAACAAAAAATGGACGACCACAAGGTTTTGAAAATGTATCTCTAGGTGTTAGTGATTTTGAATGGTTTCCCAACGGAAAAGAGTTTATCGTTTCATCTCAATCTAATTTACTTCCTACTGGATGGGAACCAGTTCGTCTTTTTAAAGTGCCAGTAGATGCTAATCTTGATTCGAATAAAATAAAACCTTTTTACACCATTCAAACAAATACAACCGACTTATTTGCTATTGATGCAGAAGCTTTTAAGTGGAGTCCTGATGGAAGTTGGATTAGTTTTCTATTAACACCTACTGCGTCTTGGTCCAATGATAGCAATACACTTTCTGTACTTTCATCAGTAGGAGACCATTTTCAGGTTATTGGAAAAATGCTTGGGTATAAAAATTGGATAAAGTGGGCCCCTACCAAAAATCAACTTGCCTTCATATCGGGGGAAGGCAGATTTTTCGTTGTAAACAAAAATACTACCGTTACAGAAATTCCCACATTGAATACACGAAAGGAATACACACCTAAAGGATATGTCGACCTTGATTTGGAATGGTTTTCTCCAGATGAAATAATTGTTGCTCGGGCAAAAGAAAACAAAGAGTGGAAAGAGGGACCGGTTCCAACTATGTTTACAGCGCTATATGTAATTAATATTAAATCAGGAGAACAAAAGCAGCTTACATTTCCCAAGAAAAATAAAATAGATAAAGCACCTCAAGTGGTTGGTTCAACTATTACTTGGTATCGAACATCTGAAAAAGAAAACCAAGGAGATGTTTGGGTTAAAGATGGAATAAATGGTCTAGAACATCGGTGGTTAAAAAATGTAGAATCTGCACCAACTTTTTTCTATAAAAAGTAACTGAAACATCCACATATTCCATATTTCGTTTTTATAGTGAAGGGTGCTCGTGAATAAGAAGAACACAATCTAAGCGGAATAAAGGTTCTTGGACCGTTGGAAAACGCTCTACAATGTGATAGTTTGGAGAAAATATTCCTTAATATAATTTAGGAGCACTAAAATGAATAAATGTTTTCTTATTGTATTGTTAACTGGCGTATTAATTAATATATCTATAAATGAAACAGTAGAGGCAAAATCAAGTGGTTCCCCACAACCACTTGAAGAATTTCTTCCAGCAATAGGCTATAAAACTGTAGAATCTGCGTTAAAAGATTTTGAACGACATTTTAATAAGGAGCTTAAGCTACCATTAAGAGTACCACCCATTAGTTTTACCCATCAGTTTGGAAGATTTAGTGATTCAGATGGTGATATCAATGATGAATTTGAAGTAACAATGATAAGTACGACCGCTTTGAAACCGCACGCGTAGCTTTATTTAAGTACATCGAAGGCTGGTACAATCGCAAGCGAATCCACGGTAGCATTGGTTATTTCACATCCGATGCGCATGAGAAAATGTGCCAAGCAGCAGCTAAAAAAGGATACAAAGAAATCTCCCCACACATTTTCCGGGTGCAACTTCAATCCTTTTTAATTGTGCGGTAGCAAGTATCAGACTTGGAACCTTAATAGAAAGGTGCCCATTGTTAAACAAGAAAAAGTAGTATTTTCTGTTAATCGAAGGCTGCAATCACTTGATTTAATTCATTTAAGGCTTGTGGTTCAATTTTTAAAGTAAATGTTGGTTGACCAGTCCCTCCATAAATATAATCATATTGTAAAAGTCGTTTATCTATCACACAAGGTAAATCAAGACCTACCATACGAACACTCCCTACTTGGAATCCTGTAACTTTCTGAACTTCCTCTGGAGATGCTAATTTTACTTTACCGCAACCTAAAATATCAGCTATTTTCTCAAATTTAACTTTGCTACGCCTTCCAGATACAATTAATGCAAAGAACCCTTTATCGGTCTTTAGTATCAACGTCGGAGCTGTTTGTCCGACTTCAATTCCAAAATATTTTGTGCCATCTTGTTTTGAAATTATTGGTTTTTCGTGTTGAATTATTTCATATGAATATTTGCTTTTCTCTAAAATCCCTTGCAATTCCTGCATAAGAAACACCTCCAATATTGAATATAACATATAAAATTATGGAAATATTTTAAAAAAACTATTAAACTAAATGGCCTTTTAACGACATAACTTATCACTTAACTGTCCCTAAATCGATCTTTAAATTCAAACCAGATATTCTTTTCCTTTTCACTATAAAACACCCTTTAGACTTCTAAAGGCGTAAAACGATACAACTTTTCAGGCTTTTTATTACTCCACAAAAACGCTCGTTCATTTAACTAAGAAAGTAATAAACTTGTTATTCAAGTATGGCACCCTTTAAGGGAGGTGCCCCTTTTTGTCTATTTGGAAACCCTTAATACTAAAGGGATAAAATTATAATGTTAACTCAAAAATGTATACTATTCATAAATATGATATAAGCTAAAGTTTGAATAAATAATTAAAATCGAAAGGAGAAAGGATATGAAAAATGTTCTGAAATATCTTCCTCTTTTGTTGATCTCCACTTTTCTCTTTTTTACACTTTTAGCTAATGCAGAAAAAAATGTAAATAATAATAGTGGAGTTAGAAATAATACCAGTATAACACCTAAAAATAATGCTTATTTAAGTTTAGATAATAATATTGATTTAAAGGACTTGGCAAATAACGATAATGTTGAAAAAGAATATGAATACAGTTTAAAGTATAACTACGAGGAAATTTATGAATTGTTAAAATTAACTGAACAAGAGTATGATGCCTACTGGAAAGAAGGCCTTTCTATAGCAGAAATGGCAAAAAAACAAGGCATTGACAGAGAAATTTTAATGGAGTACTTCGTGACTTTTCACCATAAAGTATTAAAAGAATGGGTAGTACGTGATAATGTACCCGAGCATCTGTATTTCACACAAGTATATCGCTTAAAAGATGAAATTAATGAATTTATTGATCGCAATCCAAATAAGCAGTGAAATAAAACCTTATTCAATCCTAAGCATCTTTAATGCCCATCTATCCATTGCTGATAGATGGGTACTTTTATTTACAACAAGCATAATTATATGTAATGTCTGTATATTTCTTACCTATTCTTAAATACTAATAGAGAAGTGGGAGGAGTTTTTTTGATTACTGATTGATGTACTTAATACTGGGGGTGGATTAAATGTTAAAAAAAGTTTATATGACATTTTTTTGTATTATAATTTTCTCCGCTATAGAAGTCGTATATGCTGACCCTCAACCGCCTACTTTTGAGGAGAAATATGCTGAAGGTGGATATAAATCCGTAGAAGATGCAGTTAAAGAATTTGAAAATCATTTTAAATGTACAGTAAAATTACCAACCATTTTGCCTTCTATTTCTTTCACGCATAAATACGGAAAATTTTTTGAAGATAAAGAATATAAAATGAATGATGACTTATCAATAAGGTTTGTTAATAAAGATATAAAAGAAAATTTATTTAAAATTGATATTCGTCCACCTAAAAATAAATTAGATTTTGAAGGTACAAAGTATACACTTCAAGATGGTACTAAAGGAATTTATTTCGAACACCAAATTTTTAATTTTTTTGTCTTTGAAAAAAATAATTTGCAATATATACTCGGGATTTATAAAGGAGTAGCGAACAAAGTACCACCTGAAATGTTAGTTAAAATTGCAAATTCAATTTAATATGATGAATAACAATAAAGTGTTTAAAAATGAATGTAAAAATCTCCATTCCTCCTATTTTAAACAATTATTATGAATACAGACATAGATGCACTAACTAAGAACTACATTCCTATTGAGCAATCCATTAATTATGGAAAACCATTAGATAGAATAAGGGCTGTCACAAAAGTCACTTTTATGACAGCCCTTTTCATTTTTTACATTTATTTAGAAGCAAGTTTTATAACTGATTTAGATTTTGCTGTTACTTTAGATACTACCTGGTTGCTCAAAATTACCAATAACTCAATGGGATACATTTCATATCAATACAAAAAATGTCCTTGTGCGATAGATCATCGTAATTCATATGATCTCACGCTTTCGATGTAGAACGGGCAGTATTGCTAGCACATTGTTAATAATAAACGTACGCTTTGCCTGCCTTGTAAAGCAAAATGCTGTAAAGGAATCACCAACAATCTTCATGATTTTCACACGCCTTTTAGTAATGACACCAGACTTGGATACATACATCATGCTGACTATTTGTTGACGTTGCATTGCTTTTATTAACTGTTCTTTCATCTTAGCTGCTCCTTTTCACTAGTTCTGTCATACACAGTGAGCACAACAGAGCTGTTTTGTTTCAGAACAAACGTTTGCATTTTTCATTATACGCACGTACATTCTTAATTAGAAGTGGTAATTTTAGCTAATTTTTAAGAGGGATGGTTTAACCTTAGGGGAAAAATAAAAATGGGCATTCGTTTAAGCCTAAAATAACTATGTACATATTCTGTGCTAATGACAAGTATTGAAAAAGTTAATTAGAAAGGATGTAATTATTAGCTCAAATATTGATTATACTTCACCATCAACGCAGTTCACTTTTGATGTGAATAACAGCACGCTTTTTAAAAAAGATGATCAGAATTTTATTAATATCCTAGGTGTAGAACAATTAAATACGCTAGAAAATATGTCTTTGCTGGATATTTTTCTAAGTAAGGCAAACGTGATAGAGCCACACTATCATCAAAATGCAGCAGAACTTGTTTATTGTATTTCTGGTAGTGCCATCGTATCTATATTTAATCCCTTTACAAAAAAAATTGAAAACTACCCTATAAAACCTGGTCAAGTGGCAAATGTACCGCAAGGCTGGTGGCATTATGAAGTGGCTACCGAGGATGACACACATTTACTAGCTATGTTCGATGCGCCAACTCCTGAAGTCATTTTAGGCTCAGATATATTAAGATTTACACCTTCCAATATTATGGCTCACACTTATTGTTTAGATGAAAAGCAGTGGAAGAAAACCATTGAGCCTATTGTACCATCGACATATATTGGTCCACCTAAAGACTGCAACCGTGTAAAATCGACTGAAAAGCAAAAGGATCCTCATCATAAGCCTAAGCAAAAACAAAAGCCTAAGCATCAATATCCACAATATATGAACCCAAATCCATCCCCATATCACTATCCATACATGTATCCATATGGTTCGTATTATTAAGATTCATGCGAAGTAATGGATAGCTCTACACCCTTCATTGCATAAAAATAAATAAAAAGGAAAATCTATATGTTAAAGTCACAGCTTTGTTATTGCTAAAAGAGGTGTAGAAAATGGAATTATTTCCAGTGATTCATACAAATTTTTGGGATGCTGTAATAGCCGTTCCAGCTGTGTTAATTATTACACAGCTTATTAAGGTATTTATGCACGTACAGCCTAAATATGTTCCAGCAATCGCCCTTGTGATTGGCTTGATAATTTCTATCTTCATTAGCCATCGACACAATCTTATTGTAGGAATATTTATGGGCTTTTTTTATGGTTACGCCGCTATTGGAAATTTCGCCGCATTAAAAACAACCATTAATAGCTTTAAAAACAAGAAATTAAAGGAATAAACTTTTCAGCTTCAGTCTCCTCGTCACTCCGTTCCTGCGGGGCTTTCAGTAAGCTATCCCGCAGGAGTCGCCACTCTCTATGTAGACAAGCTGAACCGAAACCGTATTATCATTTTGATTATACAGCTTTAGTTGGTTAACCCTTTTATTGTAAAAATTGATTAGAATTTCATTTATTTACACATCCTAATCTCAAATAAATGAACGATAACATGAGTTAGGAAGTGTAACTATGGTATTAGTAAATGACAATCTAGAATTATTACGCAATAAGGAGATTTTTAAGATTTGGGAACAGCTCAGTGTAAATAATGGCTATATAGCTTCAAATCATACATTTTTCAAGCACGCTATCGATAAGGAATTAAAAGCCATTATTGCAGATTTTAATCGATGTTTAATAAATAACAATACACAGCTAAAAATACTATTAAAGGAAAATGGGGTGCTTGCCTCCTCTGCATCCATTGAATACGGCAAGTTGAAAATTAAGAGGATTCGAGGAAAAACAACTATAAATGATACAGAAATCAGTACCATCTTATCGATGAATATTGCTTCTTCACTTATTTCAGTCAGCAAAGCTCTAGAGTTGTCTGTTAAAAAGAAGCATACAGCAAAATATGCAGAACTTCATATGCGGTACGCCCTACTCGGTTCTAAGCTAATACAGTTGAGTAACAACAAAGGCTGGCTCCTCCCCCCTGCTAGAACTTAATATAAAAAGCTCTCGTGTCCACAAAACGAGAGCTTCCATAAATATACATCAAGATGTTAGTTTGTAATGCTTCAAACAATTCATTTATAAAATAATTGCAATTATTCTTGTAAGAATACTCAAAACTACGCTTATATTCTTCAGCTAATGCCTCTTCTATTTTCCATTCTAACCCGGGTTTCTTCTCTCCTGAATACTTTTCAATCTCTAAAATAATAGCCTTGCTTACAGTTGGATAAATAACAGCATATAGCAAAAGTATTTTAAAAAAAGTGGATTTAAATATTTCAAAACCTAACGTTCAAGTAAGAAAATTTAGTTAAACTTCTCCCCCAGCACTTATCATTTTTATTTTGAAAGGCATAACCAATTGTAAACTGCAGAAAAGTATACAAAATAACGTACAAAGTTAGAATACTAATAACCAGCGCAATATAAAAAAGAGAGCCTCTTTGGGGGTACTAAATAATGTCAAACATATAAATATGACTGTATTTCCTTTACTACTTAGAATGTGAAACTATGCTATTCAAAATTGTTTATTAGGAAAACGACAGTGTTGAATACTTTCTTTCAAAACTGCCGTTTTATCTACTGGCTATCTATACAGTCATCACCATTAAGTAATAAATGTTTCTAAAAAGTTAAACTTACAATATTACAGAAGCTCAATTCAAAGATTTATCATAATATTCAAATTGAGATAATTACATTAAAATATTGTACAAATACTTAATTGTTTTACACTACCTTATCCCCAGTCAAATCACTGTAGTCTTTCAACATCATGATTATTCATTTGGACCGATTACACGATTACGAATATCCAATTTTCCTTTACCTTCTGCACGTTTAGATAACGTATTACGCCAGTTAGGTGCGAGGAGTTCACAAGCAGCAAGTCTAGCTGCTAATTCTAAATCATGTTTTTTATTGTGCATAACATCATTGCATTTAGCCACAGTCCATTCAGGGAATGGTCTTTCTTGAAGTTGGAGATAATCTCCTGCTTGTATCTCACCCTCTTTAAGAACACGAAAATACCATCCCGTTAAGCCCTCTTGTTGTATTTGTAAAGCTAAATCTTTTATCTTCCAGCGTCTTGCTGGTCTCCAACATGGTTGCCTTGGTTGCGAAACTTGAACGACAGCCCCACCAATATGAAATACATCACCGATACATAAATCATCTTCATTGATGTTTTTAACAGCTAAGTTTTCACCAAATGCACCGACGGAAAAGTCTGACCTTTGTAATTTTTTTTGCCAATAATCATAATGAGAAACCGTATAGACAAAAATTGCTTTTTCCGGTCCGCCATGTCGCTTAAGATCTGCTTGTCCGTCCCCTCCAAGATTTGTTTTCCCTGCCCAAATCTTTCCTTTAACTGGATATTTTACAATTCCAGTGGTCCACTCACGATCCATTGGATGTTTTGCATCTTTATTTCCGAATGTTTGTGGCCTTCCTACCATTATTTTATCTATCACAGGTTGACTCACCGATATCAAACTCCTTTTTAAAATTAATTTTATTCATATTTCAGCAATTTTAAGATGGAATGCATAAACTCAAATATTCAAACTATTTTCTACCATAAATTTCATCTATTAGAAATATATAATAAATTAGTGTATAATGATAGTTAAAACCTATCATTATACATATAAATACTTGGGAGGAAATTCGGTGGAACTAAAACAATTGGAATACTTTATAGTACTATGTCAAGAGCTGCATTTTACACGTGCGGCGGAGAAACTAGGTATTGCCCAACCTTCTCTTAGTCAACAAATTAGCTTGTTAGAACATGAAGTAGGGATGCCTTTATTTGATCGTATTGGCAAAAAAAATATACTTACTGATGCAGGTAAAACATTGCTCCATCACAGCTACAATGTTTTTCATGAAATTTCTCAGGCACGTGCTGCAATTAGCGAGCTTCAGGGATTAGAGAGGGGCACGCTCAAAATTGGCTCCCTACTCACCGTTGTTAATTATTTGCTTCCCCCAACAGTTATCGGTTTTCACAATGCTTATCCCAATGTAGAACTTTCTGTACAAGGGTTACGAACTGGAGATATTTACAAAGGACTATTACAAAATGAATTGGATTTGGGTATCGTTTTTTTACCGTTGGAACATGAAGACCTAGAAACTATTCCGCTCTATAAAGAAGATCTTGCTTTTGCTGCACCTATAGATCACATCATTGCAAAAGAGGCGTGTGTATCACTTCAAGTTTTACAAGAGACACCATCTATTTTATTACCTGAAACCTATTTTCTACGACAAGTTGTTAACGAACAGTGTAGTTTAATGAATTTCGCACCCAAACCAGTACTTGAAATGACGACGATGGAATCTATCATTCAAATGGTAAGCAAAGGCATCGGTGTTACGATACTACCAAAAGCTTACTTAGATTATATTGATAATATTCATATTAAAACGATTCCTATTCAAGATCCTGTGATCACCACACAGATTGGCATTGCCTATCGAAAGAACAAACATTTATGCGCTGCTAGTCGCGTTTTTATGGATCGATTGATTAAAACAGTTAAAGAGGAACGCTTTAACTAGAGCTTTATCAGGAATAATCTTTATGCTTTTCAATACTTTTTCAGTATAACTTCAATGAGGTCAACGGCTTGGTCAATTTCTTCTTTAGTAATTAATAAACTCGGTGCCAGACGGATTACATGAGTTCCCGCAGTAAGTACGAGCAGTCCTTGTTGCAGCAGCTCTTGAATTATTGGGGCAATCGGTTCGCGGCATTCAATACCAATTAAGAGACCAAGCCCTCTTATATTTTGTACACTAGGATAGTGCTGAAGTTGATCTGTCAAGCGCTGCAATGCGTATACTCCGAGTTTAGTAACATGTTCCATTAAACATCCATCAAGTAGCGTTTCAAGAGTTGCAAGACCTGCGGTTACCGCAAGAGGGCCTCCCCCAAAAGTCGAACCATGACTCCCTGCTGAGAAAGCCTCTCGAAGTTCTTTCTTACCTATCATCGCGCCAATTGGAAACCCACTGGCTAGTCCTTTGGCAAGCGTGATGATATCTGGTTCGATACCATAATGCTCATAAGCGAACAAACTCCCTGTACGCCCCATGCCAGTCTGTACTTCATCGATAATAAGTAGCATCCCATGATCTTTACATAAAGCAGAGAGTTCATCTACGAATTCTTGCTCTGCTAGATAAACTCCACTCTCCCCTTGCACTAACTCCATCATTATCGCTGCAGTTTGATCGCTTATTTGTTCTTTTACAGATTGAAGATCATTTAAACGTGCATATTTAAATCCTTGTGGTAAAGGAAGAAAACCGTCCTTAACTTTGTCTTGTCCTGTCGCAGTCGATGTTGCTATAGTGCGCCCATGAAATGATTTCTCAAATGTAATAATCTCATATTTCCCATTTTTCAGTACACTTCGGTGATACCTTCTCGCACATTTGATGGCTGCTTCGTTAGCTTCAGCACCACTGTTGCAAAAGAAAACGAGGTCCATACAGCTATGATTGACTAGCATTTGTGCAAGTTTCTCTTGATTCGGTATATGGAAGAGATTAGAAACATGCCATACACGATCCAGTTGTTCCTTAATTTTCTCTTTAACTTTCACAGGTACATGACCTAAATTACATACCGCAACACCAGACATAAAATCCAAATACTCTTTTCCCTGTTCATCCCATAACCGACTCCCTTCTCCTCTGACTAGTGAAATAGGGTATTTAGCATATGTCGGGAACATAACATCATTCTCCGAATGATCCACAATACATCACTCCCTGAAATATTCTTTTATCTTTTGTAGAAACAAAATGAATTGACCGACTTCTTATTCATGATTATATAAATAAAAATTGTCGTTTTATTAGCATCAAAATTTATCTTGGTAATTCCTAATTACACTTCTATTACAATATAAGTGTCTAATTCCTCTACTACCCAAAAAGTTTTTGAAAATCAATCATAAAATTCGTTAACGCCTGGCATTGTTCGTATGTAACTGCATTATAAATAGAAACCCGAAGGTGTCCTGCATCCCGATGACCCTTCACCCCAATAAAACCACTTTTCTCTGCTTCTTGTAAAAAAAGTTTTTCTATTTCTTCATTAAAGATACTAAATGTCACATTCATCTTTGAGCGGCTTTCTAAATGAACTAATCCATTATAAAAACCGCCACTCTTATCGATTGTACTGTAAATTAAATCCGCTTTCTGACGATTACGCTTTTCAATAGCTTCTACTCCACCATTATTTCGGATCCATTTCAACATAAGATTTACGATGTAAACAGCAAACACTGGAGGAGTATGGTGTAAGGATCGGCTATTCGCATGAACTCGATAGTTCATAATATCAGGAATACTCTCAGGAATGCTTTCCGTTAGGTCGCGCTTGACAATCACAACTGTAACACCTGATGGTCCCAAGTTTTTCTGTGCACCAGCATATATTAGAGAAAAATTTGAAACATCAATATATCGAGACAAAATATCACTGGACATATCCGCAATAAGTGGCACTTCGCCGGTATTTATAAAATTCTGATACTGAGTACCTAAAATTGTTTCATTAGAAGTAAGATGAATGTACGCAGTTTCTGGATCAATCTTCACACCAGAAAGATTAGGGACTTTTTTAAAATAATCGACTTCCGAGCTTCCTGCAATAACAATCTCGCCAAATTTTCTCGCTTCTGCTATCGCCTTTTCTGACCAGATTCCGCTATGCAAGTAACTTGCCTTACGTCCTTCTACTAAAAAGTTCATAGGTACCATAGCAAATTGCGTACTTGCACCACCTTGAAGAAATAACACCTCATAATCAGTAGGAATGTTGAGAAGATCCTTCAACAATTGTTGTGTTTCTTCATTGATATTCTCATACTCCTTACTTCTATGTGATATCTCTAAAATAGACAAACTAGTTCCCTGTAGATTGAGGAGTTCATCTTGTATTTGAAGCATTACTTCTAAAGGTAATGCTGCTGGCCCCGCATTAAAATTATAAACTTGTTTCATTCTTGTCCCCCCCATTTAATTGCAGATACTTTAAATTTCTTCATAGCTCTTCTTTTTTAGTATTCTTGTTTCTGAAATTCTATAATGCTTTCTTTGACCCCTAACTCCCCATATCTATGATAAGCAGCAAAATCTGGAGGACCTACGCCTCGCTTAAATGTAATGGAATGACGAATGGCAGCTGTAATAAACATTTTTGCTTCTTTAACAGCCTCTTGAACAGGTTTACCTTTTGCTAACAAGGCTGTAATTGCGGCAGAATAGCTACATCCTGCTCCATTTGTATGAATTGTATCAATACGCTGCGCTTCGAGTATATGTAATTTCTCTCCATCATACAGCACATCAACAGCTGGACCTTTCAAGCGACCTCCTTTGACAAGGACATATTTTGAGCCTAGTTTTTTCAATTCTATTGCTGCTAGTTTTAAGTCATCAACAGTTGTAAGTTGTTGATTCGATTTTAATAATAGTGCTGCTTCTGGCATATTTGGTGTAATAATTGTCGCTAAAGGTATTAATTTTGTTTTAAGGGTATTGATAGCGTCGTCTTTTAACAAAGGTGTGTCCATTTTACCAACCATGACTGGGTCTACAACAACATTGGTCGTGTCGGCTTCTTCAATCCACTTGGCTACATGGGAAATATTCTCCTTTGTATAGAGCATTCCCGTTTTTATCGCATCTACCCCGACGTCACGAAGCGCTGTATATATCTGTGCTTCAATAGCACTTAATTCTATAGGAAACACATTTTGATTGGTATATGGATGGTATGCAACAATACCAGTGACAGAACTTAGACCAAACACACCCATCTCCTGGAAAGTTTTTAAATCAGCTTGAATCCCAGCACCTCCTCTTGCAGCAGAACCCGCTATTGATAAAGCTCTAGGTACCCACATATAATCAAATCCTCTCATGTTTATGAATCTAAATTTTCTTTGTCTTTAATTTGCGACCTAGTGTTTACCCATCCATCTAAATAGAGTGTATTTACGCGATATTAAAATAAAATCATTCTTTAAAAAACTCTTTCGTTTTCTCTAGTGCTAAAATGAATCGTTCGATATCTTCTTCTGTATTGTATAAGTAAAAGCTGGCACGTGCCGTAGCACTAGCTTCAAAGTGTCGCATTAATGGTTGGCAGCAATGATGCCCAGCGCGTATTGCTATACCATAAGTGTCGAGAACCGTGGCTAGATCATGCGGATGAACTTTGCCTAAATTAAACGTAACCAACCCAAAACGTCCATCATCAGGTCCATATATTGTAATATCTTCAATTTGTTTCATTCGTTCTACCGCATAGCTAGTTAATTGTTTATCGTGCTTCTCTATCGTATCTAATCCTATTCCTTCTAGAAAATCGATAGCTGTACCTAAACCAATTGCACCTGCGATAATTGGAGTTCCTCCTTCAAATTTCCACGGCAATTCTTTCCAAGATGCATCATATAAATCAACATGATCGATCATTTCTCCTCCAAATTCAATCGGTTCCATTTTCTCAAGCAATTGCTTTTTTCCGTACAACACTCCAATACCAGTTGGTCCACACATCTTATGACCTGAAAAGGCATAGAAATCGCAGCCCAAATCCTGAACATCTACCTTTATATGAGGGACACTTTGTGCACCATCCACTATGATGACAGCGCCATGTTTATGAGCAATTGCAGCCATTTGTTTCACGGGGTTAGCAATTCCCAATACATTAGAAACATGCGAAACGGCTACAATTTTCGTGTGGCTAGTAATTGCTTTCTCGGCATCTCCAATAGAAAATGTTCCATCATTTTGGAGTGGGATATGTTTTAATTTAGCTTTCGTTGCTTTTGCCACTTGTTGCCAAGGAAGCAGATTACTATGATGTTCCATTGCGGAGATCACAATTTCATCCCCTTCATTGCAGACAGCTCTTGCATAGCTACTAGCTACTAGATTTATAGAAGATGTCGTACCACGAGTGAAGATAACCTCTTTTTCCGTCTTTGCATTAAGGAAATTAGCTACTTTCTTCCGTGCTCCTTCATAAGCATCTGTAGCACGTGAACTTAACGTATGTACTCCTCTGTGTACATTAGCATTATCTTGTTCATAGTATTGTTGCAATGATTCGATGACTTGGAGCGGTTTCTGTGTTGATGCTGCGTTATCTAAGTAAACCAGCGGATACCCATGAATCTTTTGATTCAGTATCGGAAATTGTTTTTGTATATTGATCGATTCCATTATTATTCTCACCCTATACTTTTGACATTACTAAGTGCTTGATAATGAGCCTTAATTGTATATTCAATATCTTCATCGGAGTGTGCTGCCGATATGAACATCACCTCATAAGGTGTAGGGGCTGTCAAAATTCCAAAATTCAGCATACTCGTATAATATTTTTTAAAAACATGCATATCCGAACTCTTAGCTGTTTCATAATCAACAACCTCTTGTTCTGTAAAAAAGATAGAAAGCATGGAGCCTACCCTGTTGATTTTTAATGGCACACTTGTCAATTCAGCATTTTGTTTGAAACCTTCTTCTAATCTAGCCGCTTTTCTTTCCAAATCATCATAGATTTCAATCTGCTCAAGTAACCTCAGAGTTCTATATCCAGCTGACATTGCAAGTGGATTCCCTGATAATGTGCCTGCTTGGTAAATAGGTCCTGCGGGTGCAATTTGCTCCATGATTTCACGTTTGCCTCCATAAGCTCCCACAGGCAATCCCCCTCCTATGATCTTTCCTAAACAAGTAATATCGGGATCGACTCCGTATAGATTCTGTGCCCCATGATAGTCTACGCGAAAACCAGTCATTACTTCATCAAAGATAAGCAAGCTACCGTACTGTTTGGTAATCTCCCGTAACCCTTGGAGAAATCCAGGATTTGGAGGAACAACTCCCATATTTCCAGCAACTGGCTCGACAATAACAGCTGCAATTTGTTCCCCAAATTGTTCAAAGGCATGACGGATACTCTCCATACTGTTATAAGGTACTGTAATAGTATCAGTAGTGACATTATTGGGTACCCCCGGACTATCGGGCAATCCTAATGTAGCCACCCCAGAACCTGCTTTGATTAACAAAGCGTCAGCATGTCCATGATAGCCACCTTTAAATTTCACAATTTTTTGCCGCCTTGTATATCCTCTTGCTAAACGTAATGCACTCATTACAGCTTCTGTTCCGGAGTTCACCATACGTACCATTTCAATAGATGGAACAATTTCGCATATTAATTTAGCCATTTTCACTTCAATCTCAGTAGACAATCCAAAGCTTGAACCATCTCTTACTGCCTTCTGTATCTCTTCCTCCACTGCTGGATGGGCATGTCCAAGTATCAAAGGTCCCCATGAGCATATATAATCAATAAATTCATTTCCATCAACATCAAATATGTGAGATCCTCGACCTTCTGTAATAAAAACAGGAGGAGAGTCAACCAACGAAAATGCACGTACCGGGCTGTTCACTCCTCCAGGAATCACACTTTTTGCTTGTTCGAATAATGCTTTGGAGTAAGAATCCACTCTTTTTGTATTCATTTATTTTCCCCTCTCACTGAATCTTCCGCTCATATAAAATGAACCCCGAAGTTATTTCTTTGACCTCATCACTAAGTAGTTTGATTAACGTTGAATCTTGTGGATTCTTCAATGCTTGTGAAATAATACGTGCTATCTCTATCATTTCACTTGGTCCCATTCCTCTTGTAGTTATGGCTGGCGTACCAAGACGAATTCCACTTGTTATTTGTGGACTTGTCGGATCAAATGGAATTGCGTTTTTGTTTACCGTGATGCCAATCTCATCAAGTAGTAGTTGTGCATCCATTCCAGTGATCTTAATATTGCGAAGATCTAAGAGGATAAGATGATTGTCAGTCCCCCCCGATACAACATTTAAACCCTCTGCTATCAATGCTTCAGCTAATACTTTTGCATTCTGAAGTACATTTTTCATATATTGTTTAAATTCAGAGGAGGAATTTTCTTTAAATGCTATCGCTTTGGCAGCAATCATATGCATAAGCGGTCCACCCTGAATAGCTGGAAAGACTGCTTTATCAATTGCTTGTGCCCAGGATTTCTTACATAAAATGACTCCTCCCCTTGGACCTCGCAGTGTTTTATGTGTTGTCGTTGTTACAAAATCAGCATGTGGTACAGGGTTTGGATGTAAACCAGCTGCAACAATACCAGCAATATGAGCCATATCTACAAGAAATAACGCCCCTACCTCTTTAGCAATTTCAGAAAAAGCTTCGAAATCTATTGTACGTGGATAAGCACTTGCTCCCACTACAATCATTCGAGGTTTATGTTCATGGGCAAGTTTCCTCACTTCATCATAGTCTATTAGATGGGTTTGTTCGTCGACACCATAAGAAACAAAATGATATAGCTGACCAGAGAAATTAACGGGACTTCCATGTGTTAAATGACCACCGTGTGATAAATTCATGCCTAAAATCGTATCGCCTGGATTTACAGCTGCAAAATAAACTGCTGCATTAGCCTGCGAACCTGAGTGTGGCTGTACATTGGCATGTTCTGCATCAAATAAACCTTTAACTCTTTCTCTAGCCAATTCTTCTACTATGTCAACATACTCACAACCACCATAATATCTTTGTCCAGGATAGCCTTCCGCATATTTATTTGTTAGGACTGTACCCATCGCTTCCATAACAGCTTCACTAACAAAGTTTTCTGAAGCAATCAATTCAATTTTATTGCGCTGTCGATATAGCTCCTGCTGGATTGCTTTTGCTATAGCAGGATCTTCTTTAAACAAATTCTCCATTTACATTTCCTCCCTGATGTATAACTTCATTACATAGTAATTTTTCATTTTTTAATTTAGAATTCAATTTGATAAATTATTTCATATAGAAAATCAGTCACTAGCTACTCTTTTCATTGCAATCTTAATATGCAAGTTCAACATTAATGATCTAATATTCTGTACTTTTTTACTGTAAGGTGGATTAAAAAATCTCATTGTTATTCTTAACAACGAGAGTGACATCTTGAGAATTCTATTTGTTGGACATTTGCTAATGTAACTTAACTACTTATTAAATTAATCTCTCATTCGTAATTGTTCATTCCAATAATAACTGTCAGGGTACTCTCTTTTTCCAAATATTGCAGTTCCTACTCGAACAAGCGTTGCCCCTTCTTCTATGGCTATCTCAAAATCACCAGACATACCCATCGACAGTATATCCATTTCAACTCCAGGATAATTTTGATCAATAACCTGTTGTTGAATTGACTTTAGGAGACGAAAACATTCTCTAGTCTCTTTATCATCAGTAGTCAGTTTTCCAATCGTCATTAGACCTTTAATATTTAAAGTATCTAATTCAGAAAGCTGTTTTATCAAATTCAAAGTTTCCTCAGGGGCAACCCCAAACTTGCTTTCTTCATATGATGTGTTAACCTGTACAAGAATATCTAACTTTCTATTTTCTTTTGTAAGTTCCTTATGTAATACCCTCCCCAACTTCAAACGGTCAACTGAATGAATACAAGTTACATATTTTAATACTTGCTTCACTTTATTTGTTTGTAAATGACCTATGAAGTGCCATTCCATATGTGGTAAAAAATGTGGTAAAAAGATTAATTAAAGGCATGTTTTAATAAACCTTATCGAAAAAAGGGGAAGGTGCCCAAACAGCACCTTCTTTTAGAACTTATCCCTTAACATCAGCTAAACTTGCACCAAAATTGATATGATATACATTTTCACCGATCACCAATGCTGGGACTGATTTTACTCCAACCTCTTCTGCTTCTTCAATACGATTTTGGTCAGTGCCAAGATGCACTACTTCCGGAGTAATTTTTGATTTATCAAGATAATCAAGAACCATTTGCTCCGCATCTACACAAACTGGACAACCTGCATGATAAAAAATTGCTTTTGACATTTGCCATTACCTCCTATACTTTTTGTGGCATTGCTACTTAATTTAAACTATAGAAGGTGCCATAAAAGTAAACAATATCAAATTACCTATGGTATCCATAGGTAAAACTAATTGAGTTTTTCAAAAGCATTATCAGTTTCTATCGAAGTTATGTTTTATTTAACAATCAAAAGAATTCACAAAAATAATCTAGATTGTCGCTTAACAATAGTTGGATTATTTCTGGATCGTTATCAAGAGATAGGGCTTGTATTGGAGAATATTTTAATTATTGAAGGTTTCAACATTGATATAAAGTAAATAGAGGAACTAGTGAACAAATAATCTTTTATATTACTAGAAGTTATTGAAACAAGATTCATGTCATATTCATAAAATGAAGGGGATATATCGCGGTCAAAATGACCCAAAAACGATTGAAATCAGTTGAAAGTTTTTGAAATAAAAAAAGCGACCACCCCTTTATATATCATGGGATTTGACACTTTTTGAAACTATTTTGTTTCCAATGTATGGAGACGACCATTCTCCACTCCAATCAACTACTGCACTTATGTGTATCTTCTTGCATCTGCGTTAATCTATAGTAATAACTTGATAGCTCAGTAATAAGTGTTTTATTTGCAAAAGGAAATGTTAGAAATAAATGCCTTTAAATTTTAAAACATAGCAGTGCAAAGCTTCCAGTGAAAAGGCAAGACTGTCGAGATCCTGCACGAAGTGAATGTTTTCTGTGCGAAAGCGAAGCGACAGCAACAAATGTTTTCTGTGCGAAAGCGAAGCGACAGCAACAAATGTTTACTGCGCGAAAGCGAAGCGGCAGCGACAAAGCGAGAAGCCCGGAACGGAAATAACTCATTTAAAGTGCCAAATATACATAAAGATTTCCTATAGCATTTTGTTTTTCAACAATGCAAAAGCTCTCGTGTCCACAAAACGAGAGCTTTCTTACATTATCGACTTCTCACAAACAACAGCTTATACCACTGATTCACGAGGAATGGCAACACAGATAAGCTATAAATAAAGGCTAATTGCACAGTACTTAATGTGGCAACTTCAAACACACCTGTAAGCATTGGAATAAACAATACTGCGTGTAAACTTAAAAAACCGATTAGAAATGCCAGCCAAGCATATTTATTCGAAAATACGCCAATGACGAAGATAGATTCTTTCGCTCTGGAGTTGAAACCATGCACTAATCGCGACAAACATAATGTTGTAAATGCCATGGTGCTCGCTGTTAACGTATCTCCCGTTGATAATCCTATTTCAAAAGCAACAGTGGTTGAGATGGCAATTAGTAACCCTTCGAGCACCACTTGAGTAGTAAAAGCTTTATTCAATAATGGTGTCTGAATATTTCTCGGCTTGTCCTTCATTGTTTTATTATTATTCGGCTCTAGCCCGATTGCAATCGCGGGCAAACTATCGGTCAGTAAGTTAATAAACAAGAGATGTACAGGTGCAAAAGGAACTGGTAAACCTAATATTGTCGCATATAAAACAACAAAAATCGCACCTGCATTCCCCGATAATAAGAACAATATAGCATTTTTAATATTCGTATAGATGCTTCTGCCATTTGCAATAGCCTTAACAATCGTTGAGAAATTATCATCCGTTAAGATCATGGAAGAGGCATCTTTCGCTACCTCTGTGCCGGTAATGCCCATTGCCACACCAATATCGGCTTGTTTGAGAGCAGGGCCATCATTAACACCATCTCCTGTCATGGCAACGACTTTTCCTGTTTCCTGCCACGCCTTAACAATACGAATTTTTTGCTCTGGAGTTACGCGGGCATAAACAGAGAAATCTTTAACCTTTTCTTGAAGTTGTTGATCTGTTAAGCCTTCAATTTCATGCCCTTCAATCGCTTCTGAAGAATCATTTAAAATGCCAATTTGTGTGGCAATTGACATGGCAGTGATTTTATGGTCACCTGTAATCATCACCGGTTTAATACCAGCTTTTATACATCTTTCCACTGCACCTTTGGATTCTTTTCTTGGAGGATCCATCATGGCAACTAAACCAACAAAGATTAAGTCTTTTTCTGCTCGTACATCGATTGCTCGATTTTCGTGTATTTCTTTGTAGGCAATGCCTAGCACCCTTAACCCATTCATAGAGAAATCACGATTCACTGCTTCGATTTTTTGCCGTTGTTGTGCTGTGATTTCAAATATACCTTTTGAAGTTTCCATTTTGATAACTTTAGGTAAAAGAACATCTAAGGCTCCCTTTGTAATCATGACAGCTTTCTGATTGATAGTATTTACTGTACTCATAAGCTTTCTATCTGAATCAAAAGGAATTTCGGCTACTCTTGGATAATGATCTCTTATCATTAATTCGTCAAAACCATATTGCTTCCCTAATTTAACAAGCGCAATTTCAGTAGGATCACCGATTTCTTTACTGTCTCTTTGTACAGCATCATTACATAATATCGCCCTTAGGATTAGATTTTTCTCTATTTCATTTCTAGTGTGTAGCTGATCATGTGGAATCACTTTTTCGTCCACATATACCTCTTGCACCACCATTTTGTTTTCCGTTAATGTTCCGGTTTTATCTGAACAAATAACAGATACACTTCCCAGACTTTCAACAGCATAGAGCTTGCGTATAATGGCATTTTCCTTTGCCATTTTTTGTGTCCCAAAAGCCAATACAATCGTAACAATCGAGCTTAATGCTTCGGGGATTGCTGCAACGGCAAGTGAAACAGCAAACATAAACGATTCTACTAATGCTCGTCCTCGGATAAGGTCAATCGTGAAAATAGCTAAACAGATTAACGTAATACCAAGTGCTAATTTTTCTCCAAACTGATCTAAGCTTATTTGTAAAGGTGTTTTCTTCTCTTTCGCAGTATCTAGTAAATTGGCGATTTTGCCGATTTCAGTTTCCATGCCGATAGCTGTAACCATAACAATACCACGACCATTTGTCACAAAACTTCCAGAGTAAACCATATTTTTTTTATCAGCAACGGTTACATTGTTGTCTTTGATGGGCTTGATATTTTTCGCTACGGCAATTGACTCACCAGTTAGCGAGCTTTCATTAATATGCAAATTATGACTTTCCAATAACCTTCCATCTGCATTGATATAATCGCCGGCTTCTAAATAAAGAAGATCACCAATGACTATATCTTCCGAAGAAATCTCTATAAGTTGGTTATTTCGCATTACTTTTGCAATTGGAGAGGTCAAAGCTTTTAAATTATCCAAGGATCGTTCTGCCTTTACATGTTGTACAGTTCCTAGGATAGCGTTTAAAATGACGACAATCATGATTACAATCGTACTTCCTACTTCTCCTAATAGAAATGAAACGAAAGCAGCGATGATTAAAATAATGACTAATAAATCTTTAAACTGTCCAAAGAAAACGGCAAATGTACTTGTTTTTTTTCCTTCCTCTAATACATTATAACCGTATACTTCTTGTCTCTTTTGAACGTCATAATCACTCAATCCTTGATCTGTTACGTTCAATTTTTCCATAACTTCGACTGACGATTGTTGATGATATTCTGACATTCGATTCCCCCTCCATTTGAAATGATTAGACGATCAAGCCATTAATGAAACTCTAAGCAGCCACCCTATCCTGAACTCCTTCTCACTGACTAAATTCATGAGAAAATGCTTTATTAGAACCATCATCAAAAAAGTTGGGGATAACATTTGGCGACTCATCGGACACCCCTAGGAAGCTTTGCTCTGTGCGAAAGCAAGCGGCAGCAACATATGTTTACTGTGCGAAAGCGAAGCGACAGCAACAAAACGTCCAATCGGAACGGAAATCAACCCCACGTTATGGTGATGAACTGCTTTTAGTTAATAAGTTAGATTCCCATCAGTAGAGCCCTTTGAATTATCTTTCTTAGGCAGAGAGTAATTTACTTGAAAATACATCCTAAAAATAGTAATCAATTATGCCTCGGCATAATTGCGTCCGGAATCTCTATCAACTCGAGCCCCTAAAATACTTTAACTACAACAATCTATTCCTTGTCCTATTCCAGTATGATAATAATCGATATAGAAATTAATTATTTATTTGATAGGTAAAATTTAAAGCAAGAATCTACTCATGCTAGCAAATGTAAACACAAAAAAGCATTTGGAATACGGCTACTCCAAATGCCTTTGTCACATGCATAGGCTCCCACATAAGCCAGCCCTGCAATTAATTTAGTGTTTCTCTTTCTTTGCGACTAATAAATAGTCGAGTGCACTCATTCTAGTAAGCTTGTGCGTAAATTTTACAGCATCTGCTTGAGAGTCAAACATAAAGTTTTCGAGTTCGTCTGTTGGTATATATTGATCAGCGATTTTTCTTTTTAGTTTTCGTACAGATAAAGTGTGTGAATCCTCTTCATATAAAATAATAGCACCCACATTTCGATAAAGCGTTTGGTCAATCGTTGCGACAACTTTCACATTCGCTCCTTTAAATTCTGTTAAATCTATCTGCATGTATTTACCAACCTCCTCTAAACTTACATTCTATCTCTCACTATCATTGTCCTTCTTTTTCAGTGTATTTTTTTGGATATTTCATCCAAAATATACTCTCCATTTATGGGTTATGGGAAGCTGAGTTCAACCCTAGCTCATGATCTTGTGAAACTGGCGTTCTTTTTAAAGAGAACGCAGCACAGCCCAAAGCACATAACACTAAAATGGTACCAAAGCTAGCTAAATGCATGACAGACCCTGTTACAGCAAACATAGCCCCACCTAGTGCTGAACCTATTGATATACCAATCTGTAATGCAGCTGTATTTAAGCTTTGTTGAATATCAGACGTTTTCGGATCAGTCTGTATTAAATAATTTTGTAATGGAGGTGTGAGTGCCCAGCTAAGTGCACCCCACAAAACTGTGACAATTAAAAACAATGGTAACGCGACAATTGTATAAGGAATACTAAATAATACAACGGCAAATGTTGCTACAATAATTATAATTGCTTTACCAGTACCAATTTTGTCACTTAACCAACCACCTAAAGCATTACCACTAACAGAAGCGATTCCGAAAATTAGATAACAAATACTAATCCCAGAGGCACTCATATCAAAAGCTTCTACTAAAAATGGTGTTAAATAAGCATATAACATATAATGACCAGCCAGCATAAACATTGTTGTTAATTGGGCACTAAGGATTTTTAAATTTGCTAATGATTTGATTTGAGTTTTTAGTGGGACAACTTCTACAACTGGCATTTTTTCAAGCAGTAACGCAATAAGAATCATTGATATCGTTGAAAGAAGAGCAATTCCTAAGAACATAGCTCGCCATCCAAAGGCTTCTGTCACAAATATCCCCATTGGCACACCAATGACGAGTGCTGAACTTACACCTACGAAAACGAGGCCTAAAGCTTTTGCACGATGTCTTGGCTCTACAATTTTTGTTGCAATTGTTAATGCCAGAACGATGACCAACGCTGTACTCATCGCGGTGAAAATTCTAGCAATCATGACTATCAAAAATGTCGTACTAAAATAGGTCATTAGATTACCTAATGTAAAAATGAATAAAGAAATAAGAAATAGGCGCTTCCTTTCCACTTTTGCCGTTAAGGATAAAAGGATAGGCGCAGATATTGCATAGACGAGAGCAAAAATTGTAATTAATTGTCCCGCTGTGGCTAAGGACACGTTTAAATCCTCTGCAATTTTCGGTAATATACCACCAACAATTAATTCCACCAATCCTACTGCAAAGGTAGTAGCGGCAAGAATATAAACTCTCCAATTCACAGAAATCACCCTTCCATAACACTTTCATTTTGTAGGGATTTATATATCCATTACGCTAAAGGTTTATCTTCAATAAGATAAAATGAACATAAAAAAATCCTGACTACAAAAATGAAGCAAAATTTTTGTAGTCAGGATTTTATGGTTCCTGGTAGAGACCCTCAATCCATATCATTGAGGTTATACAGTTCAAATATTTACCCTAGCTATATTAGCATATCGAATTTCACATGACAACCAATTTTATTATTGTACTTCGCTCACCTACTTTCCCGTTCATGAAATTGGTTCACTTTAGTACTCTCTATCATCAAAGTTCAACTTACCTCTATGCAAACCCAGCTACTTCAACCAAAAAACCCCATTAAAAAGAGATAAACTTTAGATAAAAACTTTAGATTTTACTTATATTTTTTCAAAGTTGACCATAAATAATAATATAACAGCATATTGCGAGGTGATTGTTTGCGTATATTAGGTTTAGTATGCTATTTTCTAATGTTGTTTTATGGCGTAGAACCAGTAATAGAAGAGTTCACAATCGAAGAACCAGCAATCATTTCTCCTAAACTAGATAGCCAACAAATCCCCATCGAGTAGGAGGGGGTGACTAACCCCCGACCTCTCTCACCACCGTACGTACGGATCCGTATACGGCGGTTCAATTAAGATGAATAACGCAAGAT